>NZ_JBEOXS010000017.1:0-140097 GCF_040296705.1 Streptomyces sp. NPDC002055 | reverse complement strand
GCCGGGTTGGCCCCCTTGGTGTGGTGGGGGGGGGGGCGCGGGGGGGGGGGGGCCCGGGGGGGGGGGGGGGGGGTTTTGGGGTTGGGGGGGGGGGGGGGGGGGGGGGGGGGGGGGGGGGTCCCCCCCGCCCCCGGATGTGATTGGTCAGGAACCCGAAGGCGGCTGGCTGGGATACACCCAGTTCGTCGGAGTCGGGGAACCGGTTGCCGACGGCCCCGTGGAGGACGGCGGCGGCGGTGCTGCAGGGGCCGCCGGCGGCGCGGCACCGGCGCGGGTCATGCTGCTGCCCGCAGCCGAAGCGGCAGCGAACTGGCCGCCAGCGGAGTCTCCTTCGGAACCTCCCGCTTCCTCCCCGGGTCGGGTGATGAGCGGCGGGATACCGGGGCGCTGGATCAGGGCCCGACCCTTGTCGCCGGAGGCGTTCGGGTCTTCGCCGTACCGGAACCGGGTCTGCTGCTTGGGCGGTCCGGCGTCGATGCCCTCCTTGCTGAGGTTGCCGCCGGAGGGGTTGATGCCGGAGGCGACGCCGTCGGTGCCCGCGCCGGGAACCTGGTTCGGACCCTGCGGGGCGGGGGTTCCGGTGCTGGCCTGCATCGCCAGGGTTCCGGCGGTCTTCGCCGCGCCTGCGGCGACCGCCATGCCGGCGACGCTGGTGCGGTGCAGGTCGTCGTGGCCGCCGCCGTCGCTGGCCCAGTGGACGAACTTGTACGTCGCGTAGGGGCACAGGAGCACCAGGACCATCACGACGATGCCGGCCATCGCGTCGGACAGGGCCGACATGCCGTCGTTGGCGTCGGTCTTGCCCATGGCGGAGACGCCGATCAGGAAGACGACGGTCATCAGGAGCTTGGAGACGATCAGGGTGGCGGTGGCTTCGATCCAGCCGCGCCGCCACCGCTTGGCGACCTCCCAGCCACCGCCGGCCCCGGCGAAGACTGCGAGCGCGACCATGATCAGGACGCCGACCTTGCGGGCGACCATCACGCCCCAGTACAGGAAGGCGCCGATCGCGCACCCCAAGGCGACTAGGGCTGGGACGCCCCAGCCCAGGCCGTACATCGCCCCCAACTGGTTGACCTTCACCACGCGGCGGATGGCGTCGTCGACCGAGGTGTTGGCTGCTTGGAAAAGGCCGTCGGACAGGGCGTCGACCACGGTGATGGCGACGGTGGTGAAGGCGATGGCGCAGAAGCTGAACAGGATGCCGGTCATGGTGCCGATCGCAGCCTGGGCCAGGGCGCGCTCGTCGCGCCGCCAGGCGGCGAACATGAGCTGGATGCAGAACGTGCCGACGGTCAGCGCGAGCCCGATGGGCAGCAGCAGCTCGTAGTTGTCCCGGAACCATCCGGCGTTGAGGTCGATGGCGGTCGTCTGGTTGACGGCATTGGCGGCGAGATCCGCCGCGCTGGCTGCCAGTTCGCCCGCCGACTTCGCGATCCACGCGCCGATGCCGTCGGTGACGGCTCCGGCGGGGTTGGTGGCGAAGTCGACGGCGCCGCACACCTTGTCCATCAGGGGGAAGTCGCAGACTCCCATGGTCGTACCTCCTTTCTCGAAGGGGGGTCAGGGCGCGACGGACGGCATGACGCCGACCAGAGCGCAGTGATGGTCGGGCCGGCACTGGACCGCGAGGGTGGTGCTACGGCTCTCCGCGCCGCCGGCGGGCGAGCCCTTCCATGCGATCGACTGCTTGCCGGAGACCGTGACGGCGTAGACGTACGCCTGGGTGATCGCGCCGGGGTCTTCCTGAAGGGCCTGGGTGAACGCGTTCGGGAAGTGCCCCTCGTGCACGTCGGCGGTGGCGAACTGGCCGTTGGCGGCCATCTCCTTCCACAGCACGGGCGAGGGGACGACCTTGTCGACCGAGGCCGGGTCGGCGTACTTCGCCTCCGCGGTCAGCCACCCGCGCAGAGCCTTCCGCAGCTCGGTCTGCGAGTACGCCCGGGTGTCGTACGACCACAGCGCTGCGGCGGCGGCCTTCCCGTACGCGATCGGGTCGCGAGTCTTCGGCGGGACCGGAAGGGTGCGAGGGCGGGTGTGCGGGGCGGGCGCCCCGGACGGCGAAGGAGCCGAAGGGGAGGCCGCGGGTGAACTCGGCGACGGCGCAGGGGCGTCGGAGTGACCCCTGCCGTCGCGGGTGAGGTACGCGGCCAGACCGGCAAGGGCGACGAGCACCGCCAAGACGACGGTCCCGAGGAGCGCCCGGCGGCGCACGCGAGATGCGCCGCCGGGGTGGGTGGAGTGCTGAGGCATCAGTGGACCTGCGTCCCGAGCGTGCTGAAGAACGCCACTACGCCGTTCGCCGCGCCGAGCAGGAGGGCCGCGCCGGCGCTGACCATGACGCCCTTCTTCCCGTTGGCTTCGGCTTGGTGGCCGCCGGAGTGGTGGCCCCAGGCCCACACGCCCGCGCTGACGGCAAGGGCACCGACTGCCGCTATGAGGGCGAAGAGGTTGATCGATCCCATCACCTGCTTGAGGACGTTCAGGCCCGGCAGTCCGCCCTCGTTCGGCTTGATCCCGGGATCGTAGGCGAGCTGTATGACCTGGTCGGCGAGATACATGGGGAACTCCAGTTCGATTTACTGCACGTCAAAGCTCGCGAGGGCGGAGCGGCGGTGCGAGGAAAGGGGGAGAGGGGAGGAAAGCGCTGTAGGTTCCGATTTGGCTTGTCGTCCGGGGCCGCGATGGCCAGCGACTTTGCGTGAGCGTCCAGCCGATTTGTCGGTGGATCTGTCCGGCCGGTCTGTCGCTTCCTACGCGTCGGCCGCTGAATGGTTGAGCTGGACCGGCGAACCGTCCGACCACTTGTCAGCGGCGGCACGGAAGGGGGCCCACGGCACGGATACCGGTGTGTCGGCTTCCGGCCAGGGGCAGCCTGCCGAAGAGGCAGGACGCCCAGGCGATGCCGGGGCCGAACTCAGGAGGCAGGAGCCTCCAACGGCGGCTCCAAAACGACAAGTTGCCGACAGATTGCTCGGACAACGACAACTTGAATCGGAACCTACAAGCGCCGGTCAGACGACTCGGCGGACCGCGAGAACCTGCGGCCTCCAGGACGCGAGGGTCGAGATGCGGACCACGTCGCCGGTGCGCGGCGCGTGGACGATCAAGCTCTGCCCGATGAACATGCCGACGTGCTCAGGTACGGCGGCCGTCCCCCTGGTGAAGAGGAGGTCTCCCGGCTGAAGAGCATCGACGGATGCCGCCTTGCCGTCCTTGACCTGCGTGTACGTCGTCCGCGTCAGGGTGACCCCGGCGGCCTTGTACGCGCCCTGCATCAGGGAGGAGCAGTCGCACCGGCCCATCGGGTCCTTGCCGTGGGAGTTCGTGCAGGTCCCGCCCCACTGGTACGGCGTCCCGAGCTGTCCCAGCGCCCACCGGATCGCCGTATGAACCTCTCGCGGGGCGTCGGCCGGGATCTTGTACTCGTCCGGCAGCGCGCCGGCCGGGATGGTGCCGAAGTCCGTCCCGTCGCCGTTCGCCGAACATCCGCCCGCGGTATCGGGCGACGGGGTGGCGGTGTCGGTCGAACCGGACGGCGAAGGACTCGGTGACGGGTCGCCGGCCTTCTGTAGCAGGGGCTCAATCGCCTTCTGCAGGGCGGTGGCCAACGGCTCCCACTTGGCGTATGCCTCCGGGAAGCCTGACCGCTGCACCGCCTGGGCGGCCTGAGTGACCGACAGAGACTGCCAGCCCGAGACCTTCTTGAGCCCCTCGTAGAACTTGGTCGAGGCGTGCACCGGGTCGAGGATCTGGTTCGCCGTGCCCCAGCCCATCGACGGCCGCTGCTGGAACAGACCCAGCGAGTCACGGTCGCCGTAGGTCAAGTTCCGCAGGCCGCTCTCCTGCAGGGCGGTCGCCAGGGCCACGACCTGCCCCCGGGCCGGGATGTTCATCGCGACGCCGGTGGCCTGGATCGTCTTGGCGTTGGGCACCTGCTCGGCCGGGTCATCGAGACCCGGCACGGAGACCGAGCCCTTGTCGCCGCCGTCCAGGATGGCCTTCACCTGTGAGGCAACGGCTGCGGTATCCACAGCCTGTGCACCGCCGGTCGAGCAGGAGGCCGAAGCCGTACCGGCACCGACGGCGAGGATGGGAACGGCCAGCAGCAGCGGGCCGGATGCGAAGAGACCGACGACGGCTCCGGTGGTCTTCTTCATCGCCGCTGCCGTTCACCGGTACGGCGGTGCCAGCCGGACAGCGGTGTTGGGGCGGGGCGCGGGGGTGTCAGGGCATGCTGCATCGCAGCGGCTCCTCGTGGTTCGTAGGAGGCGCGGTGCCGACTTCTCGTGCAAAGCCGTCGGCACCGCGCCGATGTGAATTCGCCTCTCAAGGCGGGCCCGGGTCAGGGGAGTTGGTAGCTCCCGGACGCCGGTGTTGGATCAAGCGCGGCAGCCAGCCGCGCTCGTAATCTCAGGCGGTACACCGGGTCTCCTCACGGCTTCTCGGACGAAGGGCTAACGGGCCTGTCGTGCTGCCCATTCGGACGAGACAACACGGATAAGCACAGGTCAGCGGGGGTGGAGCGCTGCTCCGTCCCGGTGACATGGCGAGACAGTAGACCGGGATTCCGGCCGCACCAAACGGCTCTCGGGCTCGGCCTCGGACAGAGACACGGCTCGTTAGGTGCGGCCGGAATTCGCGATTAACCTCCGGCGCAACCCCGCTCGAAACGAACGCTGTTGAGCGACGTCCGGAGCGGGTCCAGTCCCGCCGTGCCCTGAAAGAGGCCCCGCACATGAGCTACACGCTGCACCGAGGCGATGCCCTCACCGTGCTCAAGACCCTCCCGGACGAGAGCGTCAACGCCGTCATCACCGACCCGCCGTACAACTCCGGCGGGCGTACTAGTTCGGACCGCACCGGTCGCACCGCGCGAGCCAAGTACGTCACCAGCAACAGTGCGCACGACCTGCAGAACTTCCCCGGAGAGAACCGCGACCAGAGGAGCTATCGGAGCTGGCTGACCGCCCTGCTCACCGAGGCGTACCGGGCCTCCACCGAGCACTCGGTCGCCATCGTCTTCTCGGACTGGCGCCAGGAGCCGACCACGTCCGACGCCCTTCAGATGGCGGGCTGGACCTGGAGCGGCACGATCCCGTGGATCAAGCCCGCCAGCCGGCCTCGCAAGGGTGGGTTCAAGCAGTCGGCCGAGTTCATCACCTGGGGAGTCAAGGGCAGCCTGGCGAAGGACCGGGACCTGTACCTGCCCGGCCACTTCATCGCCTCCCAGCCGCGCAAGGACCGGGTGCACATCACCCAGAAGCCGGTCGAGATCATGCAGCAGCTCGTGCAGATCTGCCCCGAGGGCGGAACCGTCCTCGACCCCTTCACCGGTAGCGGCTCCACGGGTATCGCAGCCCTCCGCGAGGGGCGCCGGTTCGTAGGGGTCGAGCTGTCCTCGCACTACGCCGACGTGGCAGAGCAGCGGCTCCGCGCGGAGCTGACGCAGGACGACTTCGTCCTGGCTGGACCGAAGGAGTGATCATGAGAGCGGAGAGCCCGGGGCCCGCGGACCGCAGACGCCAAAGGGCGGCTGGAGCATCGAGTAACCGATGCGTCAGCCGCCCTTCTGTTTGCGTCAAGCCGCCTCGAACGCCCGTCGGATCAACGGCGCCGCCTTCTCCAGGTCGGCCGCCGAGGCGAGGCGTACCTCCAGGTCCCCGGTCCCGAGGTGCCCGATGCCGCGCATGTCCCGGGTGAAGCCTTCCTCCAGCGTGACGGTGTCCGGGTCGAGTCTGAGGTAGACCAGGATCGCTTCGTGCTTCGGACGGAAGATCACTGACGCGACGTTCACCAGCCGTCGGTAAGCGATGTAGTGCCTGAGAGGGGCCACCTCGACCTCGCCCCACGCCGTGAGTGCGTCGTCCAGCTCCGCGTACAGGTCCCTCAAGCACTCCGGGACGAGACCAGAGCCCGCCGGCGGGGAAGTTACAGGGGCCGGCGGCACGCTGATGGTCGCCGTGTCCCGCTCCCTGGTCCGCCGAGGCGAAGCAGCGTTGGCCGAGCCGGGCGAGGAGTCCACGAGCAGCAGGCTCAGGAGGTCGCCGTCGAAGACGCGGTAGCGCACCAGGTCGATCCGCTCGGGCAACCGCTGCACGGCCACGCGGTCGTGGTGGGAGAAGCTGGCCGCGATGCAGACCATCCGCGGGCGACGCCAGTCGATGCTCTCGGCGGCCTCCGCGCCGAGCACCTTCCGGACGAGCGCCTCGACCTCGTGATGCGCGGACTCCAGCCAGGACAGGTAAGAGACGGCCTGAGACAGCACCCCGCTGTCGGAGCCCTTCTTGTACTCGATCACCACCGGGCTGCCGTTCTCGTCCAGCCCCAAGGTGTCGATCCGCCCCCGGTGCCACGGCCCCGTCGGGTACTCCGACGCCAGGAACCGGATACCGAGCATCGCCTCCAGGCCGGCCTCGACCCGCCGCTGCAGCTCCACCTCCAACGCCACCGTCGAACCAGGCAACTCGAGGTCCCGCCCGCCCGCGTCTCGTCGGAACAACATCAGCTCGGCCATCACCGTCCCCCTCCCGTAATCGGTACAAGAGAAGCAATCGAAACGACCAGAGAGGTATTCCAGACAGAGGGCACCGCCTGCCCTCGGGGCAGGGCCACCGCACTGGTACATCATCACGCACGGTGACTAGAGTTCTGGCATTGCTCCAGCGGCTGTCCGGCCATACCAGACCGAGTTCGAGGGGTGCCGGTGTTCAGGCGCTGTGCCTCTCGGCGAGACCGGAGGGGCGAATCCCTGACCCGAGCCAGGCGCCGGCAGAAACCGACGGTGGTGCTGAGCAGCCGGCGGGCGCGAACCTGTGGCGGTGACCACTCCCCAGGGAGGCGTTCTGCGCCGGACACGGTGGGAACGCTCGTGGGGGCGCTTCCGCAGGGAGCGGGATCGGCCGCAGGAGGCGCTGTGGAAGACCTACAACCCGTGTGGCGCCCCTTGTTGTCGTCATCGGTGGCCCCTCCGGTGGCCAGCCGGTGGCCGGACGCCTTTGGACGACGTAATACGAGGGTGCACAGACCAACCAGCCGCACGTACTCTGATCAGGCGAAACGTCACCCGGCGGCACGACCAGGCACCACGCAGCACGAACGCTCACGGTCTCGTAATGCGTAGGTCAGGGGTTCGACTCCCCTAGGCGGCTCAGCGAAGCCAGGTCAGATCCGTCTGACCTGGCTTTTTCTTGCTCCGAGGGTGGCGCTTCGCGCGAGGGCATCCGGCTCGGGCGGTCGGTGCACTTGGTCCCGCCCCGCTGCCGGAGCAGTGGGCGCGAGGGGACACAATGGGCAGTCGGTCAAGAGGGGCGCCGGGCTGTCGGGATTCGTCCGTGCCGGTGCGTTGGTGCAACCAGGACCGCGGGGCATGCGGGGGCTCGTGCGACCGAGCGGGGTGACGTCGGTCCCGATGCGTTCGGTGACGGCAGGCGCCGTCGGCTGCTGATCCCGGCTCGGCGGAGGGTGACACGGAGGGGTACGTGGGGTCATCGGAGCTGCTCATCGTCCTGGACCGGGACGGCGGCCCGCCGCTGCAACAGCAGGTGTGCGACCAGGTCACCGTGCTGGTGCGGTCGGGGCAGTTGCGGCCGGGTGACGCCTTGCCCGCGTCGCGCGAACTTGCGCAGCAGCTCGACGTATCGAGGACCGTCATCACCCGCGCGTACGAACTCCTGCGCGCCCACGGCATCCTCACGGCGAGGCGCGGCTCCGGTACCAGGGTCGCGGGACCTGCGGGCAGCACTGCCCGGCCCCGTTCCCCCGGGGCGCCCACGGTGCTCGCCCCGCAGCCGCCCAGGGCGACCGACAGCGGCAATGCCCTGTGGCAGCCGTGGGAGCCGCCGCCCGCCCAATACCCGGGCGGCGCACTCGACTTCCGGCACGGGACGCCGGCGCTCGCGGAGTTCCCCGTGGCCCGCTGGCGACAGTCGCTGCACGATGCGTACGGCCGTGCCGACAACGCCACGCTCGGATACGGCCCGGCCGAGGGCTCCTCGGCGCTGCGTACGGAGGTCGCCGCCCTTGTCCGGCGTAGCCGGGCGCTGGACGCGTCGCCCGACCGCATCATGGTCACCGGCGGGGCCACCCAGGCCCTGGACATCCTCGTCCGGATGCTGGTCGGCCCCGGGGACGTGGTGGTGATCGAGGACCCCAGCCACACCGTGCTGCGTCAGGTATTCGGCTGTTCCGAAGCTGCCGTGGTGCCCGTCCCCGTGGACGAGGAGGGGCTGCGGGTGGCGGACATCGATGCCTGTGTACGGGCCCGGGGGCACGCCCCGGAGCGGGTGAAGCTGGTGTATGTGACGCCGTCGCACCAGTTCCCGACCGGGTTCATCATGTCCGAGGCGCGGCGGCGCGGGCTCCTCGAGTGGGCCTACGCACACGGGGCGACGGTCCTCGAGGACGACTACCACAATGAGTTCACGTTCACCGACGAGCGACTGCCGGCCCTCGCCGCCGAACGGCACCGGGACACGGTCGTCTACGTGGGCAGCTTCAGCAAGACCCTCTTCCCCGCCCTGCGGATCGGCTATGCGGTGCTGCCGCCGCACCTTGTGCGGCCCTTCCTCGGCATCAAGTGGATCACCGACAGACTGACCCCCACGGTCGGCCAGGAGGCCCTCGCCGACTTCATCCGGACCGGCGCCTACGCCCGGCACATCAGCCGGATGACGCGCCTCTACCGGCAGCGCAGGCGCCGCCTCCTGGAGGCGTTGTACGAGCACTTCGGCGCCGAGGTCCGGGTCTCGGGAGAGGCCGCGGGGCTGCATGTGCTGGTCACCTTCACCGGCGCGCGCGGCGTCCAGGAGGAACGGATCGCGTCCCTGGCAGCCGAGCGCGGAGTGCGGATCTACCCCGCGTCCGGCTACTTCGTCCAGAACCTGCCGGCCGAACCGACGTTCCTGATGGGCTACGCCGCGCTGCCCGCCCCCCGCATCACCGAGGGGGTCGCCCTGCTGGCTTCGGCGGTGGGGGAGGCGAAGAGGCAGGCTCCGGCTCCGTGAAGCGGGGACGGTGGAAGCGGGCGAGGTGGGCATGGGGCACGGTGCAGTCGAAGTGGGCCTTCGCCGTGCGGCCGTCCGCCGAGAGGGCACCGGAGTACGCGGTGGACTGTGTCGGGTCCAGGGGAAAGCCCTCCCGGTCCGGCAGGACCGAGATGTCCCGGTCCGCCTGCAGCCGTGTGGTCATCGCCCACCACAGGTCCGCGTCCGACTCCGGGTCGACGTCCTCGTCCACCGACACGACCGTCTTGGCCATGCGGAACTCCTCCAGGACCGATTCCGCGGCTTTGCGGACCGCCTGGTCGTCGTCCGGCGATCGCTTGGTCCGCCACTGGATCACCACCATGAGCTGGCCGCCCCCCGCCGTGTGGCAGTGCACCGCTGTGACCGGTGCGCCCTGCTGCCGCAGCATGCCCAGCACCGCCGCCTCCATACCGAAGCCGAGCAGCACCGACTGCTCGTGTCCCGGGCCCGAGGCGGTCTGGAGAATCGCGCCTTCGCGTGCCGTGATCCCGGTGATCCGGACGGTCGGCAGGGCAGGATGCGCCCGGCCCTGGTAGCCGAGGAACTCCGGTGTGGCGGACGGACCTCGGGGGTTTTCCGGGACCAGGTCGGGCAGCAGCTCACCCTCCAGGACGTACTCGGCGTGTGCGATGCACTCCGTGTCCACCGTCCGGCATTCCGCCAGCTCCACCGGCGCGCCGGCCAGTGCACCCGCCACGGCCAGTTCGTCGACTCCCCGCGGAACCAGGGAGGCCGGGCAGCAGGAGGAGAGCAGGACTGCAGGGGCCAGCCCCAAGTGGATCGCGACCGGCAATGGCCGGCCGAGGCGACGGGCCGCCTGGTGGGCGGCTTCCAGATCCCGGCCGGGTGCCATCCAGATGGACAGCAGATCGGGCCCCTGCACGCACATCCGGTGGATCGACAGGTTGCGCACCCCGGTCTCCGGATCGGTCGCGAGGACTGCGCCGAGCGTCAGATAGGGGCCCGCGTCCGCATCGGTGAGCACCGGGATCGGCAGCGTCCGGAGATCGGGCGCGAGCGACGTGCGTGTGGGGCCCTTGTCCTCCGTGATCCGCACCGGCGGCACGGGGGACGCCACTGCATCGAGCAGCCGGTACGGCAGTTCCACCGGAGTGGTCCCCAGCAGCGCGGCCGCCCGGCGGCGGGTGCCGTAGAGGCCGATGAGCAGGGCCCGCGCCTCGCTGTCCACGGCGGGGGGCGTGACCCGCTCGAAGAGGACTGCGGGGCCCGGCCCCGTCGGGGGCGGGGCCGGCGTTCCGGCCCACCGCGCGTACCGGGAGGAGGCCCCGAACCTGGCCGGGACCTCCTCCCGCTCCCGCACCAGCTCCCCGGGCATCGCATCCAGCCCGGCAAGCGCAGTGCGGAGATCCGCGAGGCGGCGGCGCGTCATGCCCCGCCCTCCCGAACCCTGCTCTCCCGGGCGACGGACTGCGCTGCCGCCGCACGCCGCTCGGCGAGGCGCTTCATCTGCAGCGCCGTCAACTCGCTGATGAGCGTCCGGTATGTGGCCTCTGCGATATCGGGCGGCATGCCCGACTCGTCCGCGAGGGCCCGCACCTTGGCAATCACCTGCTCCACCCGCCCGGGCGAGCGGACGGTCTCCTCATCGCGCTTGTACTCGGTCAACTCCATCACCACGCGGGTGCGTTCGGCGAGCAGCGCGAGGATCTGCCGGTCGAGTCCGTCGATGGAGCCGCGCAGCTCCTCGATCCTCTCCGGGCCCGTCATGGCGCCGGCACCTCGTCGATCACGTACACCACGGTGGGCTCGTCGTCGGAGCCCTGCGAGCGGTGCCGCTCGTCACCGGGGATGACGAAGCCCATGCCGGGGCGGCACGGCACAGAACGATTGTCGAAGTGGATCGTGAACTCGCCTTGCAGGACATAGCCCTGGTGGCCGCGCTCGCACCACTCCTCCTCGTTGAAGCCCGCGGGCAGCTCCATCAGGCGCACCCGCAGACCGCCGGTGTATGCGATCTTCACCCGGCCGTCGGCGCCGGGCTTGTGCCACTTCTCCCAGGGGATGTCGTCGAAGTCGATGCCGACGAGGGCAGGGGTGGTGGTCATGGGCAGAGCTCTCCTCAAAGGTTGTCGTGTCCTACGTGGAAGGTGTTCCGGTCCGTCGGTCTCAGGAGGCCGAACGGACCCGGGCGACACGCTCGTTACGGTCGTCCAGGGGAAGCACCGGACCGTTGGCGGTCGCCTGGACATTGCGCAGCAGCAGGGCCATGTCCATCATTCGATGGGCCATGCGCTCCAGCGCGTCCAGACCCTCGGGGTCGTTCAGCCCGGGTTCGCGTGAGGTGTTGCGCAGCAGGGCCGGGAAACCACTGCCCACCAGGATCATCCGGTTGAGCAGCAGGTTGTCGACGAGTTGGTTGTGCACGGAGGCGTCGCTGTAGCGGCGGCCCGTGACGATGATGCCGCCGACCTTGTTGGCGAGCGGACGGTCGAAGCGCAGATAGCCGACGCCCGCTCGCTCGATGAAGATCTGCATGAGGTGCGCGAGGCCGAAGCCGTGCACGGGCACGGCATAGATGATCCCGTCGGCCCGCTTCATCTCCTCGATGATGGTGGGCATGTCGTCCGGCAGGGCGCACGGGCTCGTCCGGCTGTTGCAGTCGCCGCACGGGCTGCACGGCGAGATGCGGTGGTCACGCAGGTGCACGGTGCGGAACACACCGCCCCGCCTCCGGACCAGGTCCCCCGCGTACTCGAGCGCCAGGTCGGTGTTGCCTCCCGCATTCTCGGAACCCGATATACCGAGGATGACGGGTTCTGCCCCCCGTAGTCCTTGCATGAATTCCCCCAGAGATCGATGGTTTGCAGGGCGGGCGGGCAGGCCCGCCCGCCGTGTCCCCGTGCCGGTCAGTCCTTGAGCTTCCCGGCGAAGTAGTCGATGTAGGCCTGCATGTCGAAGTGGCCGTGCCCGGAGAGCGAGAAGAGGATGCTCTTCTCCTCGCCGGACTCCTTGCAGGCGAGTGCTTCGTCGATGGCGGCCCGGACGGCGTGCGTGGACTCCGGTGCCGGCACGATGCCCTCGTGCCGGGCGAAGGTCACCCCGGCCTCGAAGCAGGCGGTCTGCGGGACAGCGCGGGCCTCCAGGTAGTCGAGGTCCTTGAGCGCGCTGATGATCGGCGACATGCCGTGGTAGCGCAGGCCGCCCGCGTGGATGCTCGGCGGGACGAAGCCGTGTCCGAGCGTGTGCATCTTGGTGAGCGGTGTCAGGCCCGCGCTGTCGCCGAAGTCGTAGTCGTACGACCCTTCGGTCAAGGTCGGGCAGGACGCAGGCTCGACCGCTATGGCCCGCACCGGACGCCCGCCCCGCAGCTGCTCGCCCAGGAAGGGCAGCGCAAGGCCGCCGAAGTTGGAGCCGCCGCCGGCCGCGCCGATCACGATGTCCGGGTAGTCCTCGGCCAGCTCCATCTGGAGCTGGGCCTCCTTGCCGATGATCGTCTGGTGCATCAGCACATGGTTGAGCACCGACCCGAGCGCGTACTTGGCGGTTCCGCCGCTGCTGACCGCGGCTTCGACGGCCTCGGAGATGGCGAGGCCGAGGCTGCCGGGAGCGTCCGGGTCCGCGGCCAGCACGGCCCGGCCGGCCTCGGTGAGTTCGCTGGGGCTCGCGGTGACGCTGGCACCGAAGGTCTCCATCAGGCCGCGGCGGTAGGGCTTTTGCCGGTAGCTCACCTTGACCATGTAGACCTCGCACACGAGGCCGAAGTACTGGCAGGCCAGGGAGAGGGAGCTGCCCCACTGCCCGGCGCCGGTCTCGGTGGTGAGGCGCTCCACGCCTGCCTGCTTGTTGTAGTACGCCTGCGGAATGGCGGTGTTGGGCTTGTGGCTGCCCGCCGGACTGACGCCCTCGTTCTTGAAGTAGATGCGGGCCGGGGTGTCGAGCGCCTTCTCCAGGCGGCGGGCTCGCACCAGCGGACTGGGACGCCACTGCTTGTACACGTCGAGGACGGCCCCGGGGATGTCCACCTCCGCGTCGGTGGAGAACTCCTGGGCGATCAGTTCCGCCGGGAACAGAGGCTCCAGGTCGGCTGCGGTGACCGGTTCCCGGGTGCCTGGGTGCAGCATCGGGTCCAACGGCTTGGGCAGGTCCGCGACCACGTTGTACCAGGTGGTGGGGGTGAGGTCTTCGGACAGCAGGAACTTCGTCTGGTGCATGAACACTTTCCTGTGAGTGGGGCTGACATCGGTGCGGGTGAACGAATGGCGGGAGCCTGTTGCCGAATGACGGCTAGCCGCCGGATGCCACCGCATCGGCCGGGGGAGCTGCGGGCCGGGGAGCCTTCGGGGTGGCCGACGGCCTGATCCGCAGGAGCGCGAACCCCGCCATGCCGATCAGCGGGGCGGCGAAGAGCGTGAGGAAGACGGGCTGGTGGCCGTGCGACGTCCAGA
This sequence comes from Streptomyces sp. NPDC002055, assembly GCF_040296705.1. NCBI lineage: Bacteria > Bacillati > Actinomycetota > Actinomycetes > Kitasatosporales > Streptomycetaceae > Streptomyces > Streptomyces sp. NPDC002055. Next base: position 126,665 of record NZ_JBEOXS010000017.1, on the reverse strand, counting down.
TGAGGCCGAGGCCGACGGGCACGACCAGCCTGGCGAGCCCGAGGACGAATCCGTTGAGCGCCATGAAGCTCCCGACCCGGCGCTCGTCGACATGGTCGGCGACATACGTGGGCACGACGACGGACACGATGATCTCGCCGAGTGTCCACACCACCGTGGACAGCAGAATCGCGGGCAGCGAGAAGGCGAAGGCGATCATGGCCAGGCCGAGCGTCCACAGCAGTCCGGCGATCAACAGCAGCAGCTTTGTGCCGTATCCCCGGATGTGTTTCTCCAGCACCAGACCGAGGCTCACCACGACGATGCTGTTGATGGTGTAAACGGCTCCGACCAGGCCCGCCGACTCGTGCAGCGCCGTCGTCACCGCCAGTGGCAGCGCGTATTCGAGGCCGATCAGCGGCACGACGTAGAAGAAGGAGACCAGGACGAGCAGCACCACATGGCCGTGGCCGAGCGGTCCCGTCCGCGCGTTCGGCCTGCGGTCTCCGGACCGCGCCCGGCGGTCCTCCGGTACCCAGACCGCGATCATTGCCGCGCAGAGCAGACCGGCAACGATGTTCCCCGCGAACATGACGTGGTACGAGTACGCCGCTGCGACACCGCCGAGAAGCGGGCCGACACCCATGCCCAGGTTGTTGCCGACATAGCTGATCGTGTAGGCGAACGGGCGTTGCTCCGGCGTGGTCAGATCGGCGACCAGGGTGTTGGAGGCCGGGCTGAACATGCCCATTCCGACGAGGGCGACGAAGAGCCACGCCGCGTACGTCCAGGGCGGACCGTCGAGGACGGCGAGACCGAGATATCCCGCCGCGTTGAGGAGCAGCGCGGTGAGCAGCGCCGTGCGGCGGCCACGGAGATCGCAGAGCGGTCCGCTGAGCAGACTGCCGACGAGCAGCCCGGTACTGCCGATCGAGATGAGCAGTCCCGCCTCGCCGGGGCTGAGTTCCTTACCGCGCACCAGGTAGACGGCGAGCAAGGGAAAGACGAACATGCCCGCGCGGTTGACGAAGGAGGCGAGGAAGAGCACGCGGAGCGCGAGGGGCAGTTCCCTGAACCGGGTCAACCACATGGTTACGCCTGCTCGGTCGAGACGCGGAAGGCGTCCCGCACGGTCTTGAAGCGGGCGAGTACGTCCTCGAAGTCGGTCCCCTCGCACACGTACCAGCCGAGGACATCGTTGGAACGGGTCGGAGGAGCGAGAACGTCGCCGACGCTCTTCCACACGTCGGCATCGAGCACCCCGTCGAGTGCTGTGAGATCGGCAGGAGTGGTGATGGAAGTGATCCGGCCGTACTCGCCGGAGGCGAGGTACTCGGTGCCGATCTCCGGGCCGAGCCGCGCCGCGGGCCGGTGCTGCGGGTCGAGTTCGAGCCTGCACCACTCGCCCGCGAGATTGATACCGCGCCCCGCCTCGATGGCCGGCACGATCGACCCGCCGCCCGCACGGGCGCCCGCCTCACCGAACACGACCTCGCCGTCGTCGAGGAGGAAGTACTCGGCATGGACGACTCCGGTGCCGAGCCCGAAGCCGCGCAGGACAACCGCGTTCAGCTCGAGGATGCGCTGTTCCCGGTGGGACAGGTCGTGCTTGCGGGAGATGGTGCCGCCCGGCTCGTCACGGTACTCCAGGACGGAGTACGTGTACCGGGACAGCTGCTCGAAAACGACCTCACCGCCCTGGAACAGTGAGTCGACGTGGTACTCGGTGCCGTGGATGAACTCCTCGACCCGGTACTCGTGGCGGTCGTCACCCATCTCCCCCCAGACGCGGTCGAGATCCTCACGGCTGTCGACCCGGTAGGTGTTCCCACAGGCCCAGCCCGCGTACGGCTTGATGACGACCGGGTAGCCCGCTTCCTCGGCAAAGGCCGCGACGGCTCCGACGGTGTCCGGGCGGCAGGAGCGGGCGACCCGCACGCCGAGCTCCTCGGCCCTGCGGTGCATCACGTTCTTGTCGCGGAAGTTGAGCGCTTGGTCCGGGGTGAGGCCGGGGATTCCGTGGTCCTTGCGGCTACGGCTGGCCGGGAGCACGTCGCCCTCGAAGAGCGGAAAGATCCGCTCGATGCGGTGCTCTCCGACGATTCCGTCGACCGCGGCGCGTACCGACGCCGTGTCCTCCAGATCAGCGTGGTATCGGGGCAGACCATCGGTCTCGGGGGCATCCTCACCGGCCGGCAGCAGGACCACGGTCCGGACGCCGAGGGCGGTGGCGGCGGCGACGACGCTGCGGAACTGGGCGGCGTAGCGGCCCGCAGCCGGCCGGTAGATCACCAGGATCGAACGGTTCATGCGGTGCTCCTCATACGAATCGTGCGCCTCGTCAAGGGGGCGGATCAGCGGAGTGTCGCGGCCGACGAGGTGCCGAAGAGCAACCCGGACGGCTGGGAACCGTCGAGCACCTGAGGCCGTCCCGACTCGACACCGAGTTCGGCGAAGGTGTCCGTCAGCCGGCTGAGTGCCCGCTCGACATCGTCTCGGCCGCCCTCGTGGACGGATTCCACGGTGAGGAGGATCCGGCGACGCCCGAGGTCGGTCTTGACCACGTCGCCCTGCCGCCAGTTCCAGCGCCGTGAGTGGGCGCGCCCCTGCCCGTCGGCGTAGACGACCTCACCCGGTTCGGGCTGTTCGGGCGCGTCGGGCGTGCCGAGCGGGAGATAGGTTTCACCACCGTGCGCGAGGCGCACATCCAACTCGCCCTCGATCTCCCCCACGTCGCAGGACGCCACCGGAAGGTGACTGTCCAGCGACACCGCATTGCACAGGTCCACCAGGGAGTTGATCCGCGGGAGGCGATCACTCTTGGCCACCCTGCGCAGGACCGACTCGGCCGCGCAGGGGAAGCGGTTGGGGTTGACGCCGACGGTCCGGTAGGCCTCCCGCCAGGCGGCGATCGCGGGCAGGGCGGAGACGTCCGCCTTGGCGAGCCGTGCCGCATGCAGCTTGTCCTCGGCGGCAGTGAGCTGTGCGGTCACGGTCGGGACGTCCTTGACGACCTCGACGTCCGGCACGGCGATCAGACCGAGTACATAGCCGGGGACGCGATCCGACAGCCGCGCGTCAAGGGTGACGGTCAGGGGGCCGGCGCCGGTGGGGGTGCTGTCCATGGGGCTGTGATCCTTCATTTCCGTGCCGATATCGGTATCCGGGCCGGACTCGAATCGGCCCTGGCGGTGAGGCAGCGGTATCCGCTGATGACGCATCCGACAGTAGGGAGCGGACGGACCCCCGGCTGTGGCCAATTCCTGGGAATTCCGCGAGGCCACTTCCGGGAGCGTTTGCATGGGTGAGCGGCTCCGGGGGAGGCCTCAGCGGCCCGTTCCGCGCCTGCTCGGCCTCCCGCCGCTCAGCACGCGCTCCGGTGGCCGGTCTCCGATCCCCCCCCCCGTGACGCGGAGCGCCTGTTCAGGGCGAGGCACCCGCGAGGGGACTCGCGGTGCCGGCCCTTTCGAGGAAGTTCGCGAAGAGCTGCATCCCGTTCTCTGTCATCACGCTCTCCGGATGGAACTGCACTCCTTCGACGGCCAGCGTCCGGTGGCGCATGCCCATCACATAGCCGTCGTCCAACGATGTCGCCGTCACCACGAGCTCCTCGGTCGGATCGGTGACGATCAGCGAGTGATAGCGGGTGACCGTCAGCGGTTTCGTGACACCCGTGAATACCCCTTGTCCGTCGTGTTCGACGGGGCTCGCCTTGCCGTGCATCAGGTGTTGGGCGACGGTGATCCGTGCGCCGTAAGCGAGTCCGATCGCCTGGTGGCCCAGGCAGATACCGAGGAGCGGCACCCGCCCGGCGAAGGCCTTCACCAGTTCGACGTGCCCGGAGTCCGCAGGATGCCCGGGGCCCGGCCCCAGGACCACCGCGTCGGGTTCCGACTCCATCAACTGACGTACCGTGCGGGTACGCGAGCGCACGACCTGGGTCTCGGCGCCGAGCGTGAGCAGGTACTGATCGATGATGTGACTGAAGCTGTCGTACGCGTCGACGAGCAGGACCTTCACGTCAGCAGCTCCTCACCGGTGAGCGCCCAGAAGGTGGCACTCATCTTGGCCAGCGTTTCCCGCCATTCGGCGGCAGGTACGGAATCGGCGACCATGCCCGCTGACGCCTGGGTGCTGTAGCCGGTTCCGTCGTGCACCGCGGTCCTGATGCAGAGGGTGAGCACGGCGAATCCGCGGACGTCGACCAGGCCGAGCGCTCCGGCGTAGATGCCGCGCGGGTGGTCCTCGATGTCGTTGATGATCTCCATGGCGCGCAGTTTCGGAGCGCCGGTCATGGTGCCCGCCGGGAAGGTCGCACAGATCGCCGCCCAGACGTCCGTACCGTCCCTGACCTGGCCGGACACGGTCGAGACCAAGTGATGGACGTAGGCGAAGGGCTCGACCTCCATCATCGTGTCGACGGACAGGGTGCCGGGCACGCAGACCCGCCCGATGTCGTTGCGGCACAGGTCGACCAGCATGACGTGCTCGGCTTGTTCCTTGGCGCTGTCCCGCAGCTCCGCCACGCGGCGGTCGTCCTCGTCCGGATCGGCAGCCCTCGGTGCGGTACCGGCGATCGGGCGCATGGAGATGGTGTCGTCCTGGATCCGGACGAACAGTTCGGGGCTCGCCCCGATCACGGTTCTGCCTGCCCAGGGAACGAGGTACATGTAGGGAGACGGATTCCGGTGCCGCAGTCGTTGATACACCTGCAGTGGCGTCAGCTCGGTGACGACGTCGATACGGTGGCCGATCTGGATCTGGTAGCTGTCGCCGATCTCGATATGGCCGAGGCACCGCTTGGCGCGGGCCATGAAGGTCTCCTCGTCCACGGTGTCCCGTACGGACAGGGGCACCGGGGCTTCGGGTACGGTCCCGCCGGGGGTCGCGCCCGAGGCGTTCACCCTGTCCACGACGGCACGCGTCGGCTCCTGCGCCCGGTCCTCCGGCAACTGTGGTCCCGTGGCGGTGAGAAGGCGGACTTCGCCGCTCTGCAGGTCGTACCAGACCGTGTTCTTGAAGAGGGTGAGCGTGCAACGAGGCGTACCCGACTGGTCCTGCCGGGGAGGAAGGTCCTCCATGGCCCAGGCCGACTCGTAGGACAGCGTGGTGAGGAAGCCGAAGGCGAAGGTTCCGGTGGGCACGTCGGTGTCGACAGCGAACGCCGCCTGGACTGCGCGAACGATCCGCCACACGGCATCGGAATCGCACACCGCCCAATGCCGTATCCGCCCCGTGGTGCCGGGCGGCTGCCCGACAGCCGCGGTGACCGTGGTGGTGAGCGCGTCCCCCAGGCTCCCGTCGGCGATGAGCTCCACGCGATCGGCGTGGATACGCAGTTCGGCGAGGCGTCCGTAGCCCAGGGCGGCGAAATGACGGTCCTGGTCGGGGCCGTCCAGGCTCTCGAAGAGATAGACGTCGCCCTGCTGCCGTGTATCGGCAAGGGCTTCGTACAGCATCAGCGCGTCGACGGACGGAAGGGTTTCGGAGGCGACGTGCACCCGCACGGCCCCGGGCGGCGCGGTTCGCGCGGCCACCCCCACCGCCCGGGGGTCGGGAAGGTTCACCTCTGACAGCAACGACACGACGAAGGCCTTTCTGATCCGAACGGACCGTAGGGGGTTCGAGGAATGAACAGGAAGGTCCACGGCGCCCGGACCGGCCCCATCGCCGCACGTCACGCATTGCCGGACTGCGTCGTCCGGATCCCCGCAGCACCCCGGCCGCCTGCGTTCTGCCCGGCGGCGAATGTGTGTGCGAGACGACTTCATCAGATGCCAGAATTCGTGGTCCATACCACTTCGGCCGTTCGGGAGAAGACCACTTGTCGTGGGAGTTGACCCTTACCGTGGACCGCGAGTCACACCTTCCGCTCGCCACCCAGATATGCAACTCACTCCGCCAATTAGTTGAGAGTGGAACCTTGTGGCCGGGCACGCGGGTGCCTTCCAGCCGTCGGCTCGCCCTTGACACAGGTGTTTCTCGCAGCGTCGTGGTGGAGGCCTATGAGCAGCTTTCGGCCGAGGGGTACTTGACGACCAAACGCGGCTCCGGCACGACGATCTCGAACCGTGCACAGTCCGACCGGGACGCGGCTTCCACGCTGGTGCCGCCCGACCCGGAGCCGCATCCCGAGGCCATGTGCGATCTGCGCACGGGTACATCGAACATTGTGGATTTCCCCCGGCAGGAGTGGATCCGCTGCGTCACCGCCGTGGTCCGGGGAGCGGGCCGCCAAGAGCTCAGCTACTCGCCCCTGTCCGGGGTCCCGCTGACCCGGCGGGCTCTCACCGGATATCTGGGCCGGGTCCGGGGCGTGCGGAGCAGCCCGGAGAACCTCATGGTCACGGCGGGCTTTGCGCAGGGGCTCGCCCTCTTCTGCAAGGCCTTGCTCGACCTCGGCCACACCACGCTCGGGGTGGAAGACCCCGGTCACCCGGGTGAGCGCGAGTTCATCACCAGCTCGGGCCTGCGTCCGGTCGGCATCCCTGTGGACGACGACGGTCTCCGGGTGGACCTTCTGGAGGAGAGCAGCGTACGAGCCGTCCTGATCACACCCGGCAACCAGTTCCCCACCGGCGTCCGGCTCAGTCAGGCCCGCCGTGAGCGCCTTGTCGCCTGGGCCCGCGAGGTCGACGGTTATGTCCTGGAGGACGATTTCGACAGCGCGTTCCTGCACCGAACCGACCGGCTCCCAGCGCTGCAGAGTCTCGCTCCGGACCGGGTGGTCTACGCCGGCAGCGCGAGCAAGACCCTCGCCCCTGCCCTTCGCCTCGGCTGGCTTGCCGCCCCGTCGGAACTGATGGCCTCGATCGAGTACGTCCGCGCGGGCTGGGACATCGGCTGCTCCGGTCTGGAACAGCTGGCTTTCGCCCGCTTCATCGACATCGGTGCCCTCGACCGCCATCAGCGCAAACTCCGCACGGAATTCCACCGCCGACGCCATGTCGTCCGCCGCCAGGCCGAGGCATGGCTACCCGGTGCTCATCTCATCGGACGCGACAGTGGCCTCCAGGCCTACCTTCATCTCCCCGCACACGTGGATGAACAGGCCCTGGTCCGGGCAGCTCGCCGACGCTCCGTGCTGGTCCGCAGTGGCGACTTCTACACCTTCACGGACACATCGAGACCCCCGCCCTGGTGATCAGCTACGCAACGGCGAGTTGCGCGGACCTGACCCGGAGCCTGAGGTCCCTCGGGTCGGCATACCGGGAAGCAGGGGCTTGATATGGGCGGACCGGGGGCGTCGAGCCTCTTCCCCCTCCGTGTCGGCCGGGCGACGTGACCGCGAGACCTGCGGCGCCGGCGGCCCGGTGGTCGTCCCTCAGGTCAGGGATGGAGTGCCGGACCCGGCCGTGCCCTTGCCTTCGCCCTCGTTCTTGTTCTCGTCCACGATCTCGTCCTCGTCCACGATCTCGATCTCCGGTTCCGTGAAGGAGACCGTCCGCAGGACCGTCGTCATCAGGTCGCAGAACTCCACCCAGTAATCCGTGGACGCGGTGTAGAGCGTGAAGACCGCGGTGAACGGGCCGGTGGGGAAGGGGATGTGGACCTGGATCTGTCCGGTGAGCAGATCGACGGGCTCGCCGGTCGCCGTGATCTCCGGGGTGAGTTCGTACTTGGTCAGGGTGACGCAGGAGACGGCCGGACCGCACGGCAGGTCGAGCCAGCGGGCGTCGTTGTGCGGGTCGCCGGAGAGGACCGCGAGGATGCCGTGGGCGGCGATGTCGGTGTCCGCCGGGGCCGGGTCCGTGGGAACGGCGGCCACGGTGAAGGCGCACTGGGCGACGCCCTTGGAGCCTTCGTGCCAGGTTTCGGTCCGCTCCGGGACTTCCGCCGTGCTGCTGCCGTCCGAGGCGCCGTCCTCCTCCGCCGTGGAGAAGAGGCCCATCGCCGCGTACGAGACGCCGTTGCCCGTCATGAGTTCGGCCAGCGAAGCGTAGTAGGGGGCGGCCGGTTCCCAGATGGTCTCGTCGCCCCGGGAGTAGAGGCCGCGGACGAACTCCTGGGACCGCTCGGTGCGCTCCTCGGGGGTGGCGGCGAGGGGGAGGGCGTAGAAGCCGTCGGGGACGACGAACCAGATGGGGGGAGGGTCGAGGTGGTCGGCCGGCACCGGGGGAAGGGGGTTGGCGTCCGGAGTGGTTGTCATGGAGTCGGGCCGTTCCAGGAGGTTCGAGGCGTGCGGGTGCCGCGTGCGGGGCGGCTGGGGAGTGGCACGGCACGCGGTGTGGGACGGGGATCAGCTGGTGAAGTCCTCGGGGTGGTACTGCTTGTAGGGGAGCGTTGTGCCGTCGGCGTCCATGACAGAGGTCAGCTCGGAGGTACCGAAGAACGAGCGCGTTCCGCTGGGCGCAACCACGGTGATCAAGTAGCAGCCGCACGTGTTCCGGGTGACAACAGGAGGTCCGGCGTCGGATGCCTGAGCGGCGGCGAAGTCTTGCGCCGTCTTCTGTTGGGCGGCATTGAGCGATTCCAGCGGAATCACTTCACCGGGCCCGACCAGGTACCGGGTGAGTCGCGGGCGCCCTCTCGCCCACAACCTGCACCAGGAGCCGTCAGTGAAGGTGATCTTCACGTCGGTTCCGTCCTTGAAGTCCCGCGGTTCGACTGTGCCGATGGAGGAGCGAGGAATCTCCCAGAGCATCTCGTCATCGATGATCGCGATGTCCTTGTGGACGGGAAGGCCGACGATCACCAACCGGCGGTCGGTGAGGATCGCATGAGTGGTGTAACGCTTCCTGTCCGTGCGCCCGGGGTCCAGCTGCCAGGGCAGGGTGCGGGCGAGAGTGCCGGGGGCCGCCCACATGACGGGGAAGTCCTCGACCTCGTCGGCCCGGTCGTCGGGGGTGTCCGAGCCTTGGTCCGACGCGCCCGGACCGACGCTGCCACCCTGTGAGCTGAGGATGCCCATGATCACGACGCCCAGGGCGATGAGCCCGCCCTTGACGACGTTCCGCGCAGCCGCGTTCCCGCCGCCACGGACCACGTGGACCGGGCCCTCGGGCCAGCCCGGCAGTTCGGTCTGGATGTCGTGGCGTTCGGTGTCGCGGAACCAGCGCATGCCCCGGACGCGCATGGCGGCGCCGGTGGCGAAGGCGACCGGCGTTCGGGCGAGAAGGATCTCGCCTGGTTCTGGATGCCAGATGTGCATGTCCGTCTGCGTCTTCCTGCGTGGCGACTCTGTGGCCGAGGTCCGGGATCCGGAGCCCGGCCTACGGGCTCACTCTGTCACTGTCGGCGGAGCCGTCAGTGGGCTGCGGCCGACTTCTCCAGCTGATCGCCGGGGAAGAGGGCCTCTCCGACGTGCTGGTGAATGCTGGTGATCTTCGGGAATATCTTGGCTCCGGCATCGATGGCGATACCGGCTCCGGTGGGGTTGATGTTCACTCCGGGGATCAGGTTGAGTCCCTTGGAGCCGACCCACTGGCCCTCGAAGTATCCAGCGTTGGCGAGGCCGCCCATGCGGGTCATCAGGCCACTGCTCGAATGGCCGACCTCCCAGACATCTTCGCCCATGCCGCCGATCTTCACCAGGCCGGCCTTTCCGATACCGCCACTGATATTGGATGAGTTCTTGCCAAAGGCCATCAGGATTCGAGCATCACCGATACGGCTCATGTTGAAGCCTTTGCCGAGGTTGGCGACGCTCGATATCGCTTTGGCCTCGCCGACCACCTTGATGCTCTTGCTGAACATGCCGATGCCGGGCATGAGTCCGATGGCGTCGAGGCCCATCTGCATCCAGCTGACGTCGGCGCCGCCGGCCTTGGCGAGGCCGTGGGCCGCCAGGGCGAGCCCGCTCGCGATCAGGGCCGCGGTGCCGAAGATCGCGGCCAGCGGCGGGAACGGGAGAGTGATGATGGCCAGCAGGCCCAGGACCGCGGTCAGGTCGCTGAGGAGGTCGCCGATCAGCTTGATGTCGTCGGCGTGCTTCTCGACCCACTCGGCGGTGGAGTTCCAGGCGTCCGAGATGTGCTCGCCGAGCTTGTCCCAGAAGCCGGGCTCGTCGGGCGCGATGTTGCCGGCCTTGTCGAGCTCCTTGCTGATCAGCCCGGCGGCCCTTTTGTAGCGCTCTTCGAGGTCGTGGACCTTGCCGGTGACCTTGTCGACATCCCCCGATGCCTTGCCGAGTTCCTTGCTCCCCTTGCCCTCGGCCTTCTGCTCGGCCTTCTCCTGGGCCTCCAGCTTCTCTCCGGCGGACTTCTCCAGCCGGTCGGCCTCGTCCTGGAAGTCCTTGAGTTCACCGGCCCACCGGTGCAGGGCGCGGGAGGCCTTGTCGAAGGACTGGTGGCTCTTGCGGATGAGGGGAGTCACGTCCTTGCCGACGTACTCGGAAAAGGCGGCGGCTGTCTTGCCTTTCCAGGCGCCGGTCTCGATCCGTTCCAAGTCCCTGACGGCAGTGCCGAGTTCGGAGGCGAGGCTGCCGAGCTTCTTGGCGAGCTCGCGGGTGTCCTCGACGTCGCCGGGGGTGGGGTCCCAGCCTATGTGCGGGAAGGAAGGGCGCTTACCGGCCATGTCACTTGCCCTTCTTCTTCGGCTTCGACTCCAGCGACTCGGCGAGGTCGTGGTCGAGCTTGTTGAACTCATGGCCGATCTTGTTGATCATCTTGACCGCGCCGTGGGTGTGCTTGCCGAGCTGCTTGATGCCGTAGCCCCACTCGTCGCTGAAGTCGTGCACGTCGTCGACGAGCTTGTCGGCGCCGACGGCCGAGGCGTCGACGGCCTTGAGCGTGCGACGGGCCGCGTCCATGCGATCGCTGACGGTGGAGAAGGTCGTCTTCAGATCCTCGAAGATCGTTCCGTCAAGGCGAAGGTCACTCATGTCCTGGTCCGGATCCCCTGTGTGGTCGATGAACTGAAGCCCGCGCATGAGGCCCGCCGTCGGGCTTCACTGCTGTCTGCTGTCGACTTCCGGTGAAACGACAATATAGCTAAGAGCGTTGACGATGCAGAGGGGAAGAAAAGCGCCACTATGGGCAATTCGCCTCTCCGGGGAATGCTGGCGTTCGTGACGAATGCATGCAGAGGTGGTGAAGTTGACGTAGCGGTGACGGCGGGCGCGGAGTTCTCGACTCGGAGATCCCTGGCGGGCGGGCATGTGGACGCCCTCGGCCCACTCTCTTCAATGCCGGTGAATATAGGGACAGATCGGGAATCATGGGCCGTTGCTCGTCAAACCTGAATCAGGCGGAGAATTCTCCTGCTTTTACTGCGGAGATGAACGCCGACCAGTCGTGCGAATGGAAGGCCAGGGCTGGGCCGTGTGGTTCCTTGGAGTCTCGAACGGCGATTCCGGACGGGCAGTGGTCCGTGATCTCGACGCAGCTTCCGGCTTCGGGCCCGCTGTAGGAGGACTTGCGCCAGCCGCTCAATATCGAGGCGTCCGGAACTGCCCGCTCAGTCATGATGTAGATGTTCCTTCGCTGTCGCTCGCAACACGGCAAGGGACTCCTTCAGCGGCAGCGCGTCCCCCATGGCGAGATGGTAGGCGCTCTGCAGTCGCTCGACGACGGCCGGTGCGTCGTGCACCTTGCCGACCTGCAGGCCCTCGGAGTAGGCAACGGGAGGCTGGTCCTCGAACCACATCAGGGTCAGCATGCTCTGCATGAGTGGGTGGCTGCCGAGGTTGAACGGGAGGACGTGAACGCGCACGCGCTCGTCCTCGCCGAGCCGGACGATGTGCATGAGCTGATCGGCCATGACCTGTGGTCCGCCAACAGGTCGGCGTAGGGCGGTCTCGTCCAGCAGTGCCCACACCACTGGCGATACCTGATTGAGAAGGATCTTCGAGCGCTTCAGTCGTGCGACGAGGAGCCTGTCACACTCCTCGTCGCTCACGGGAGGGAAGCCGCTTCGCAGGATCGCACGCGCGTACGCCTCTGTCTGGAGCACGCCAGGGATGCAGGCCAGTGCGAATTCGCGAATCATTGTCGCCTGTTGTTCGAGCTGTCGGGCGGCCTCGAAGTAATCGGCAACCGCTGCATCGTCCTGCGGCAAGAAGCTGGCCAGTACATTCCCCGTGTTCAGGGCCCTGTCCAGCCGTCGTGCGTCCTCTCGTGACGGGATGCGCCGGCCCGCCTCGATGTGCGCGATATGCGAACGCGTCATGATCGCGGTGTCGGCCAGTTCCTGCTGGGTCAGTCCAGCCGCGTCGCGCTGCCCCTTGAGCCATTCCCCATAGGTGTTACTCATCGTCAACTCCCGCGTGACGGAGTACCTGTCACATCAAAACCCCTGGTGAGCGTAGTCCCTTCGTCTCACTCTGTGAGTGGATTACTACGGGGAGGATCCGGCTCGCCGGCTGGATGCCCGTAAGCGAAGCCCCGGCGACCGCTGCGAATGGCCCGGGGGCGAATCCATCAACCGACATGGAGTTGACGACGTGCTGCGCTGTACTGCCCTTATCTTCGAGCCGCTGTCGGGGGTGTTGCGGCCCGCGGCCGGCCGGCGCGGGTTGCACGCGATGCCCCGGCCCGCCGATTCGGTGCATGCGTTCCGGCGCGGAGCGCTGCACGGTGCGGGGGTGACCGCGTGATCAGTCAGGCGACGGGTGGCGGTGCCCGGCTGCTTCCGTGGGTCAGTCCCGAGGGCAAGCCCTGTTACCTCTTCGGTGACGGGGCCGGATGCGTCTCCCGTGCCGCCGACAATGTCGAGCGTGTGCAGCTCGGCATGGCTGCCGATCTGCTCGACCACGTCACCGACATGCTGTCCGACGGCTATGTCACCCCGGAGCAACTGCGCTTCGTCGCGGCTCGTATGAGCGAGGCGCTGCGCGATGTGCACCGCATCGCGCAGAGCCGGGGTGAACGTCTTGCTCGCCCCGCCCCCGTGGAACGCGCCGGGCGGGAGGAGCGCGGGGTCTCGCCCGAGTGCTGACCCGCGCCGTGCATCCGCCGGTGGCCGGTGCATCGCCGGGAGGCGCGCCTCCGCGGGCCCTGCTGGGCAGTGTGGGTCCCGCTCTTCGGGCGGGTGGCGATCCGGAGGCTCAGGGGACCCCGATGAAGAGGCGTCGAGTCCCCCCGGGACAAGGGCCGCCGAGGGGCTGGCGGCGTTGAACCGGAATGTCCGGTTCCCATTTCGGACATGGCGACTCATCGGTAACAGGGGGCTTGCGCGGCCGTCGTGGAGCGTGCAAGGTCTTCCCCAGTCACCCGGAATCGCCGCGGGACTCGGGCTCTCTGCCCCGAGAGGACGCGGCGCTCTCATGTCCCGGAAGGTCTCCTCCACCGTGTCTGCATCGTTCGCCATGCCTGCTGCTGTGCGCCTGCCGCGCACGGTTGCCGCGCGGCGTGCGCTGCTGGTGGTCCTCTTCCTCGGGGGACTTCTGGGGCTGGCCTTCCTGTTCGGTGGCAGCGCTCAGGCCGCGGACCTCGACGGTTCCTCCGGGCGGGCCACCGTGCTCGCCCCGGCCGAGCAGGCCGGCGGTCAGGCGAAGAGCCGGATGCAGGACCGCCGGGACCGGATGCAGGACCGCATGGCCGAGGGGGCGGAGAAGTCCGCCGAGCGCCGGCAGGCCGTCGAGGACGCCGTCGCCGACACCGTCGAGCCGGTCGCGCAGCGTACGGAGCGGGTCGCCCGCCCCGTCGCCGAGCCGGTGACGGGCCTGGTCGAGCACACCGCCGACGCCGCCCGCCTGCCGGCGGACCTGCCCGGTGGTGACGAGCAGGACGGGTCCGGCGCGCAGCCGGACACCCGTGAGCCGCACCGTCCCGCGCAGGACGCCTCCGAGCAGGCGCACCACGCTCCGGTGCGGACCGCCGGTCCGGCCGTCCGTACCGCCGGGGTTCCGCAGCAGTACGCCGCGGACGCCACGGAGCGGGCGGAGTCCGCCGGTGCCGCGCAGCACCACGACCGGCTCCCGGTCGACCTTCCGCAGACGCCGCTGTCCAGCGGCTCCGCGACGCAGAACGCCGGCAGCGGCAGCGGTCCCCGTGGCGGGGACGCACACGCCGCCCCGGCGACGGACGCTCCCCGCTTCGGCCTGGTGGCCGGCGCGGTGCAGGCGGCGCACGGTGCGCCGACGCGTGAGCGCTCCCACGACATCCTCGAATTCCCGGGCTAGGGCAGGCCGTTCCACCGCCTCTATTGGACCTGCCGCGGCGGGGGCGGATCAGGTCTGCCCAACCCCTTTCTCCGAAGCCCTTGAATTCGAAGGAACTCCTCCTCATGGTTAAGAACTTCCGTCGTTCCATCGTCGTCGCCGCTGCCGCCACCGGCATCTGGGCGCTGGGCAGCGCCGCCGCCTCCGCGGCCGAGCTGCCCGAGGTGCCGAACACCGGCTCCGTGACCGGCACCGTCAAGGAGACCGCGACCGGCGCGACCGGCTCGGTGCAGGACAAGCTGTCGGCCGGTGACGTGGCGGGCACCGCGAAGGACACGGTCGACGGCGTGGCCGGCAAGGCCACCGGCACCCTCGGCGGCGGTCTGCCGTCCACCGACGGCCTCGACGACGTGACCGGCACCGTCTCCGGCGCCAAGGAGACCGCCGAGCGGCAGCTCGGCAAGGCCGACGCCAAGAAGGCCGTGAAGAAGGCCGCCAAGAAGGCGAAGAAGGCCGCGAAGTCCGCCCAGGGCAAGCTGCCCACCGGTGACGTGGCCGGCCGGCTGCCGAACCTCGCCGTGCCCGCGGTTCCGGCCGCCCCGGGCCTCCCGGCCGGTCTGCCGAGCGGCCTGCCCGGTGGCATCCCGGCGCACCTGCCGGCCGAGCTGCCCGCCGTCCCGGCCGAGCTGCCGACCGTCCCGGCCGAGCTGCCCGCCGCTCCGGCCGTGCCCGGTGTCCCGGCTGTGCCCGGCGCCGACGACCTGAGCGCCGTTCCGGCCGCCGCCGGTGTCCGTCCCGAGCAGGCGAGCGACCTGGCCCAGGGCGCCGTCGCCACCGTTCGTCCGACCGTGGACCAGGCCGCTGCCGATGTGCTGCCGCCCGTCGGCCGTCGGCTGGTCGTCAAGGTGCTGCCGGTGGCCCAGGAGGCCGTGGGCGGCGTGGGCGTGCTCGCCGGTGACGCCACCGGTCAGGCCGTTCCGTTCGTGCAGGGTGTCGCCGGTGACGTGACGCCGCTGGCGCAGGGTGTGGCCGGCGACGCGTCCGGCCTCGCCACCGGTGTCGCGGCCGACGTGACCCCGTTCGCGCAGGGTGTCGCGGCCGACGTGACCCCCTTCGCGCAGGGTGTCGCCGGTGACGTGACCCCGTTCGCCCAGGGTGTGGCCGCCGACGCGCAGCCGTTCGCGCGGAACCTCGCCGGCACCGCCACCACCGACGCCCGGGGCGTCGCGGGCCGTGCCGCCACCGGTGTCCAGGGCCTGGCCCCGAAGGCCGCCGTCCCGGCCGACCTGACGAACGCCGCCAACATCCCGGCCCTGCCGACCTTCGGCGCCGTCCCGGCCGTTCCGGCCGCGCCCGCCGTCGCCGGCCTGGCCGGCTGAACTCCCGCAGGGTGAGCACCGCACGGCCGGCCCTCGTTGGGGCGAGGGCCCGCCGGCGGTGAATCCCGCGCTCGCGCGACGTCGCGGCGGCGGCGTACGGCGGGCGTACGGGTGGGGGCCGGCGGGCCCCGCGCCGGGCAACCGGCATTGATGCAACAGCTTTCGGGCGGACTCCGTTGGGGCGGAGGCCGCCCGAACGGCTTTTCCGGGGGCGGGCGCTGGGCCTCCGCCGGTGCGTGGACCGGCGTCCGGAGCTCGGGCGGGGCCCGTCGCGGCTGCGCGCCCGGGCGTCCGGAGCGCTCATCGGGCGCGGGGCCCGTTCCCTGCGTGATGTGGCCGATCCCGGGTGCGTGCCGAAAGCTCCTGCCCCGTCCTGCCGACGCCGTATCGCACGGGCCGGGCCGGGGCGCCGACCCTCATACGTCATCCCCGGGGCGCCATACCGAGCGCGTCGGGCCCGGGCTCGCTGCCGAGTGCGCCCGGGGCGCGGCGCGTGGGGAACGCGCCCCGCGCTCACCCCGTGCCGAAGGCCCGCAGCCCCGCCCACAGCGCGACGGTGGCGAGCGCCAGCCCCGCCGGGACGGTCAGCAGTCCGAGCAGGGTGAAGCGGCGCAGGTCGGACTCGGGGCCGTGGTCGCGCAGGATGCGCCGCCACAGCAGGGTCGCGAGGGAGCCCGCATAGGTGAGATTGGGGCCGATGTTGACCCCGATCAGCACGGCGAGCACCGGCCCCGGCCCGCCCGCCGCGGCGACCGGGAGCAGGGCGAGCACCGCGGGCAGGTTGTTGATCAGGTTGGCCAGGAGGGCCGCGACCGCGGCCACGGTCAGCAGCTCGGGGAGGGACGCGCCGTCCGGGAGCACCGCTTCGACGGCGTCGCCCAGGCCGTTCTCGACGACCGCCCGGACCACCACCCCGAGGGCGAGGACGAACAGGCAGAACAGCGGGTCGGCCTCGCCGAGCAGCCGGCGCACGGTGGTCCGCTTCCGCAGCAGCGCGGGCACCGCCAGCACCAGGGCACCGGCCAGCGCCGCCCACGCCGGGTTCACCCCGGCGAACGACGTCACGACGAAGCCCGCCAGCGTGAGCCCCAGCCCGTCAGCGCGAACACCGGCACCGGCGGCCGGTCCGCCTCCCGCGGCGCCGCGGCGGGCACCGCCAGGTCGGTACGGAAGAACGGCCGGAAGACGGCGTACTCGACGGCGATCGCCGCCAGCCACGGCAGCGCCATCAGCGCGGCGAACCGGGTGAACGACAGCCCGCTGACCGTGAACGCCAGCAGATTGGTCAGATTGGAGACCGGCAGCAGCAGGGACGCGCTGTTCGAGAGATGGACGGTGGCGTACAGGTGGGGGCGCGCGGGCGCCCCCGCCCGGACGGCGGTCGCGAACACCACCGGGGTGAGCAGCACCACCGTCGCGTCCAGGCTGAGCACCGCCGTGACCAGCGAGGCGACCACGAACACCCCGCCCAGCAGCCGCTGCGGGCGGCCCCGGCAGGCGCGCGCCACCGCGTCCCCGGCCGCGGTGAACAGGCCCTCGTCGGCGCAGAGGTGGGCGAGGACCAGCACCGCGGCGAGGAATCCGACCACCGGCAGCAGGCTGTGGACCTCCTCCCACGCCCGGGACGGCGACACCGCGCCGAGCGCCACGACCAGCACCGCCGCGGGCACCGCGGCCAGCGCCTCGGGCCTGCTGCCGGGCCGCAGCACGGCGAACGTCAGGACCGCCAGCAGCAGCACGACGGATACGGCCTCGGCGGCGGCGGTGCTCAGGACGGCTCCCGGGTGTCTGGCCCGGTTCCGGCGTGCGGGGCGGGCGGTGGCTCGGTGGGTGCCCACGGGGTGGCCGGGTGCGGTGCGGATGCGTACGCGGGGGCGCAGGCGGGTGCCGGGGGCCGTCGCCGGGAGTGCGGTGGGCGCGGGTCATCAGGATCGCATCCCGGGCGGGGGATCCGGTGACCGTGCCCTCGGGCGGTGGTTCCGGGGCCGGTGGTTCCGGGGTCGGTGGTTTGGTGGGCCTGCGGGTGCCGTTGACGGCACCCGCAGGATGCCTCTGTCGGACACGTCCCTGTCGGCGGGTTCCGCCGGACGCCGTCTGCTGCGCAGCGCGTCCCGGTGCCGGGAGGGGCGGTGCGCGGACCCGGCGATTCCGGCGGGCTTCGGACGCCGCGGCCCCGCACGCAGGGCTTCGGACGCAGGGCTTCGGACGCGGGGCCTCGGACGCAGGGCCTCGGATGTCGTCGCCTCGGACCCGGCGGCCCTCGGACCCCGCGGCCCTCGGGGCCCCCGCCCTCACACCCGGTGGGCGAGCACCGTCTCCACCGTGTCGGCCTCCGCGGCCGTCTTGTCCTCGCGGTAGCGCAGCACGCGCGCGAAGCGCAGGGTCACGCCCTCCGGGTAGCGGGTGGACCGCTGGACCCCGTCGAAGGCGATCTCCACGACGAGCTCCGGCCGGACGGTCACCCCCCAGCCGTGGTCGCTCACCGCCAGCTCCCGGAGCCGGCCGGTCTGCCAGTCGAGCAGGGCGTCCGTCAGCCCCTTGAAGGTCTTCCCGAGCATGGCGAACGTGCCGTCCGGCCGCCGCGCGCCGAGGTGCAGATTGGACAGCTTGCCGGTGCGGCGGCCGTGGCCCCACTCGGCGGCGAGCACCACCAGGTCCAGGGTGTGGACCGGCTTGACCTTCAGCCACGAGGCGCCGCGCCGGCCCGCGCTGTACGCGGAGTCCAGGGCCTTGACGACGACCCCCTCGTGGCCCCGGGCCAGGGTCTCGGCCGTGAAGTCCTCCGCCCGGGCGCGGGTGGCCGCGTCCGCCGGGTCCTCGGCCACCAGGCGGCGCACCCGCAGTGGTTCGGGCACCACCCGGGCGAGCTCGGCGTGCCGTTCGGCCGCGGAGCGTGCCAGCAGGTCCCGCCCGTCCACGGAGAGCAGGTCGAAGAAGACCGGCGAGAGCGGCAGCGAGGACTGCGCGCCGGGGACGTCCAGCCGGGAGCCGACGCGGCCCGCGGTCTCCTGGAAGGGGCGCGGCCGCCGCTCCGTGTCCAGCGCGATGACCTCGCCGTCGAGCACCACGCGGTCCGCCGCCAGCCGTCGTGCCGCGGCGACGACTTCGGGCAGCCGGCCGGTGATCTCGTCCAGGGTGCGGGTCCAGACGCGGACGCTCTCGCCGTCCCGGTGCACCTGGATCCGGATGCCGTCGAGCTTCTCCTCCACAGCGGACGGACCGAGCCGGTCCAGCGCCTCGCCGACGTCCTTTGCCGTGCGGGCCAGCATCGGCTGGACGGGGCGGCCCACTTCGAGCCGGAAGGCCTGCAGCGCCTCCGGCCCGCGGTCGAGCAGGGCTTCGGCGACGGCGCCGAGCGATCCGCCGAGCATCACCGCGCGCCGCACGGCGTCCGGCGCGGCCCCGGACGCCGCCGCCAGGCCCTCGACGGCGAGGGCGTCGAGGGCGCCCTGCCGCAGCTCGCCGCTGATCAGCCCGGTGAGGAAGCGCTGTTCCTCCTCGGTGGCGGCGGCCAGCAGTTCACGCACCAGCCGGCGCCGCTCCGCCTGGGCGCCCTGGCCGGACACGGCGGCGATGCGGCCGAACGCCCGGTCGACGTCCGCCACCGGGAGGCCCGCCGTCGCCGCGGGCGGCACCGGTTCGCGGAGCGTGCTCCAGCCGACCCCGATCCTGCGCTGCGGCAGCCGGCCCGCCAGATACGTGATCACGACCGGCACCTCGGCGGGCTCCGCCCGGCGGAACAGCCCGGCCAGCAGGGCGACCTTCTCCGTCCGGGAGGCGGTGGCCGCGACCTCGCGCGAGGTCGCGGCGACATCGGCCAGCAGCATGCGCTCATCCTCTCCCGGGCGGGCCGGCGCCGCAGCAGGGCCGGCTCCGGCACCATGCGCCCGTGTGACCGGACGCCCGTGCGCCCGGACGCCGAGGCCCGGTCACTTGGCGTCGGCGTAGCACTCCACCACGGCCGTGGTGAACGGAAACCGCACCGGGGTGTCGCCGAACACGATCCGGCCGGCCCGGTCGCCCGCGGCGCGGATGGCCTCGGTCACCGCCTCCGCCTCCTCCGCCGGGCAGTGCACGATCACCTCGTCGTGCTGGAAGAACACCAGTTCGGCGCGGAGGCCGGACCGTGCCAGGTCCTGCCGCAGGGTGGCGAGCACGACGAGCGCCCAGTCGGCGGCGCTGCCCTGGACGACGAAGTTGCGCGTGAACCGGCCCCGGGCGCGGGCGTCCCGGGAGGCGTACCCGTACGACGGCCCGTCGCCGTCCCGCACCGGATCCTCCTGGGGCAGCCCGGCCTCGCCGTCGTCGCCGGCGGCGGCCGGCGGGCAGGTGCGGCCCAGCCAGGTGCGGACGAGCCGCCCCTCCTCACCGGCCCGCGCCGCGTCGTCGACGTACCCGACGGCGTCCGGGAAGCGGCGGCGCAGATCGGCGAGGTAGGTCAGGGCGTTGCCGGACGTCTGCCCGTACACCGCGCCGAGCAGGGCGAGTTTGGCCTGCTCGCGGTCGCCGGAGAAGGCCCGGTGGGAGAGCGCGGTGTAGAGGTCTCCGCGGTGGCCGGCGATCTCCATCAGGCCGCGGTCGCGGGAGACCGCGGCGAGCACCCGGGGCTCCATCTGGTCGGCGTCCGCGACCACGAGCCGCCGGCCCGGATCGGCGACGACGGCCCGCCGGATCACCTTGGGAATCTGCAGCGCCCCGCCGCCGTTGGCGGTCCACCGGCCCGAGACGGTGCCGCCGGGCAGGTACTCCGGCCGGAACCGGCCGTCCCGGACCCAGGACTGGAGCCAGGCCCAGCCGTGCGCGGTGTGCAGCCGGTAGAGCTTCTTGTACGTCAGCAGATGCGGCACCGCCGGGTGGTCGATGCGCTCGAGCTCCCAAGCGCGGGTGGAGGACAGGGCGATGCCCTCGCGGGCGAAGGCGCGGATGATGTCGCCGGGCAGGTCGGGGCGGACCCGGACGCCGCCGAACGCCCGTGACACCTCGTCCGCCAGCTCGGCCAGCCGCCGCGGCTCCTGAACTCCCGGGTAGCGCTCGCCCAGCAGCCCGGCCAGCAGCTCCCGGTGCACGTCCGCGCGCCAGGGGATGCCGGCGCGGGTCAGCTCGGCCGCGACGAGGGTGCCCGCCGACTCGGCCGCGGTGAGCAGCCGCAGCCTCCCCGGGTGCGCCGCCTCCCCGTGCCGTCGCTGCTGGTCGGCGTAGACCTCCAGGAGAGCGGTCAAGGGGTCGGTGCCGGGCGGCAGCGGGACCGGGCCCGGATCGAAGAGCGAGGGCTGCTGCTCCGCGGTCCGGACGGGCGGGTCCGCGGGCACGGGCAGCCGGTGCAGCCGGGCCCAGGCGGCGGCCAGGGAACGCGGCTCGCCCCAGTGGCCCTCGTACCCGGTGAGGAGCGCCTCGGCGGCCTCGACGTCGTAGCAGCGCTCCACCCGGACCCCGGCGTCCAGCAGGCGGGGGTGGAGCGTGGCCGTCGAGCGCCAGACCCAGCGGGTGTCGGCGGGCCGGGCTCGTACGGCCGCCGCCGGGTCGGGGGCGGTGACGACGGCGCCCGCGGGGCGGCCCGCGGCGTCGAGCGGCACCATCCGGGCGCCCCCGTCGGCGCCCTCGGCCATCGCCCAGCGTGCGCCCGGCGGGCCGCCGGCGTCGGCTTCTCGGCGGTGCTCGCGGTCAGCGACGCGCCCGATGCCGTCGGCCGCCGCCGCTTCCGCGCCGGTCACCGGCGTCTCCCCGCCGTCGGCAGGGCAGCCCGCACCGGGCGGCGGTGCGGCACCGGGCCGGGGTGCGGCACCGGGCCGGGGCGCCGAACCGGGCGGTCCGCGGCCCTGCGGTGACGGTCGCTGGTCATGCGGCGAGTGTCCCAGGGGGGTCCGACACCGGCGGGCCGACGGGCGCTCAGCCCGTCGGCACCTCGGCCCGTCCGCAACTGCCCGTCAGACTCTCCGCGCCTCAGCCCGTCCCCGCCTCAGCCCGTCCCGCCTCAAGCCGTCCCCGGCCCGTCAGCCCGTCAGCACCTCACCCCCTCCGCACCTCAGACCGTCCGCACCCGCAGCTCCCTGACCTCCCCCGTGCAGCGCGCCAGGTGGGCCGCCTCCGCCTCCAGGCCGTCGGCCGGGACCGCGCCGCTCTCCGGAAAGAGCTGCACGTCCACCGTGTCGTCCACGACGTCCCACACCCCGGCCACCCGCCCCCGGTGGACGACCACGGGGGCGATCCAGCCCCCCGTCCGGCTCACGGCCTTGCGGCGGGAGGCGGGGATGACGCGGGGGTCGGCGGTGCCCGGTCCCAGCACGTACTGGTCGAAGCCGGAGAGCAGCCGGACCGCCTTCGACGGTTTGGTGCGGGCCAGGGCGTCCGCGTCCTCGGTGCGGATCCACGCCGGTTCGCCGTCGACCTCGACGGAGGTCAGCAGGTCGCCGGCCGCGGCGAACAGGCTCCGCAGCACCGCCTTCCTCGACAGCCCCCGGATCAGCCAGGCGTCGAACGCCTCGGCCGTCGCCGGGCCGTGGGCCCGCAGATAGGCCGGGATCGCGGTGCGGGCCGCCTCCTCGGGCTCGGGGATGCCGCTCCAGCCCGGCACGTGCGAGCGGGGCGTGACGAAGGTGGTCCGGTTCCCCCGGTTCGGGCCGTGGCACAGCCGCCCGGTCCAGGCCAGGGGCTTCAGGACGGTGCCCCAGCCGGAGGTGAGCTGTTCGCGCAGCTCCCCGAAGCCGGGCCGGGCGACGACCGCCTCGGTCAGTTCCTGCCGGGTGAGGGCGTCGTCCCCCAGGATCTCCTCGACGGCGTCGCCCAGCGCCGTCATCTGCGTCGGCGTCACCCCGAAGCTCCGCTGCCAGGAGGGCTTCTCCCAGGTGCGGGCCGCCGCCAGCAGCGACTGGAAGGCCGCCATCTGCTCGGGCAGCAGCAGATGGAGCGTGCCCCGCATGGACCAGGTGCGGACCACCGTGCGGTCCGCGAGCGCCCGCTCCACGGCGCCGGGCCGGGGCGTGCGCCGCCGGGTGCCGATCGCCAGCTCGGCCGCCGAGGCCACCTGGGCCTGCACCCCGGCCAGCCGCCCCACGAGCTGCTCCACCGTCGCCGTCGTACGGGGCTCCAGGCTCTGCTGCCGCAGCCGCCAGGCGAGCACCTGCTCCTGGGTGACCTTCACCGTGCACGCTCCCGGTTCGTCCTCGACGGCACGGACCGGGAGGTCACGGGCCGCGGGACGCCGTCGTCCGCCGTCGCCCGGGACGTCCCGTCGCCCGGGACGTCCGTCGCCCGAGACGCCCGTCGGCCGCGCCGTCCGCCGCCCGGGACCGCCGCCGGCCGCGACCGGCGGACCACTCCCGGCCCGCCTCCCGGTCCGCCCCTCGATCCGCTTCCCGATCCGCCTCTCGATCTGTCTCTCAGTCTGCCTCGCGGACGGCCTCACGGGCCTCCGGAACCGGGGCGGGTTCCGGCAGCGCCCGGGAGAAGCGGCGCAGCAGCAGGACCGCGGTGGCGGTGAGGCCGGTGAACAAGCCGAACCAGGTGCCGAGCGTGTCCAGCCCGGCGAGGGTGCCGAGCAGCCAGCCCGCCGGAAGGCCGACCAGCCAGTAGCCGACGAGGGTGATCCGGAAGCCGCTCTTGGTGTCGTCGAGGCCCCGCAGGAGCCCGACGCCGATGTTCTGCGCGCAGTCCGCGAACTGCATCACGGCGGCGACGAACAGCAGCCCGGTGGCGATCTCCAGGGCCTTGCCGCCGCCGTCGAGGAAGGGGCGCAGGACGAGCTCCGGCACGGCGAAGTAGACCGCCGCGACCACGGCCATCACCCCGGCGCCGCAGATCAGCGCCGTGCGGGCGATCCGGCGGGCGGAGTCGGCGCGCCCCTGGGCCAGCTCCCGGCTCACCCCGAGGGAGGCGGCGTGGGAGAGGCCCACGGAGACCTGGAAGACGATGTAGACGAGCTGGTTGACGGCGGTGTGGGCGGCCAGCGCGGCGCTGCCGAACGTGCCGACCAGCAGCGCGACCACGGAGAAGAAGCCCGCCTCGGAGCCGTAGGTGGCGGCGATGGGGGTGCCCAGGCCCAGCAGCCGGCGGAGCGTGGCGGGCCGGGCGGTCCACACGCGCAGGGTGAGCATCGGGGCCAGCTCCGGGTCGCGGCGCGCGGAGGCGTACAGCGCCACGAAGGAGAGCAGGTAGACGGTGGAGGTGGCGACGCCGATGCCCGGGAGGCCGAGCTCCGGGAACATCCACAGGCCGTGGATGAGCGCCCAGTTGAGGGCGGCGTTGACGGCGACCGAGCCGAGGGTGATGCGCAGCAGGGCCTGCGGGCGGCGCATGCCGACGGTGAACTGCCGGATCGCCTGGAACCACAGGCACGGGACGAGGCCGGGCGCCAGCGCCAGCAGCACCGGCCGCATCCGGTCGATGACGACCGGGTCCTGGCCGAGCAGCGTCACCGCCTCGCCGATCAGCACCATCAGCACGGCGCCCGCGACCCCGGCGAGGGTGGCCAGGGCCATGGCGGCCCGGACCAGGTCCCGGACCTCCGCGCGGGAGGCGTCGGGGTCGGTGTCCCGGCGGGCGGAGGCCGCCGCGATCCGGTTGCCGACGGCGGTGACCAGGCCGACGCCCATGGTGCGCAGCTGGTTGAAGATGACGACGGCGAGGCCGCCGGCCGCCAGCGCCTCCACCCCGAGCAGGCCCATCATCACGGTGTCGGTGGTGGTCAGGGCGACCTGGGCGAGCTGGGTGAGGGCGAGCGGCACGGCCAGGACGGCGAGTTCCCGGCTGTCCCGGCGCAGGGCGGCGAGGGGAGTGGAGATCGGCATGGCGTTCAGTTCCCGCGGAGTTTGGTGAGCATTTCGTCGACCTCGCGCTCGACGGCGGGATCGATCAGGCTGCGCTGGTTCATCCAGGCGTCGTCGAAGACGGTGTCCAGGTACTTCTCCCCGCCGTCGTTGATCAGGGCGACCATCGTGGTGCCGGGCGGCAGCGCGGGCAGCCGGGTGAGCGCCTCGTGGACGACGCCGCCCGCGGAGCCGCCGATCAGCAGCCCGGTCCGGGCGGCGACCACCCGGGCGGTGGCGAACGCCTCGACGTCCCCGACCTTCACGCCCTCGTCGATGAGGTCGAAGTCGACCAGCGCCCCGATGGTGGCGCCCTCGGGGGTGCCGGTCCCCGACTGGTAGTAGTCGTGCGCGGGCCCGCCGAAGGCGATGGATCCCTTGGGCTCCACGCCGACCGTGGTCACCCCGGGGACCCTTTTGCGCAGCTCGCGCGCGGTGCCGCAGAGCCCGCCGCCGGTGCCGACCGCGCCGACCAGGACGTCGATCCGGCCGTCCAGCGCCTCGTCGAGCTCGTGGGCGACGGGGTGGTAACCGACGGCGTTGGCCGGGTTGTTGTGCTGTTCGGTGAAGACGGCGTTGCCGCTCTCCGCCGCCATGCGCTCCGCCAGCTCCTCGCGGGCGGCGGTGGCGAGCTCCTCGGTGCCGTCGTCCACGACGTAGACCAGCTCCGTGCCGAGGGCCTTCATGCCGCGCAGCTTGTCCGGGCAGGCGTGGTGGTCGACGACGGCGGTGAAGCCGTAGCCGCGCTCGGCGGCGATCACGGCCAGCCCGAGGCCGGTGTTGCCGGAGGTCGACTCGATGATCCGGCCGCCCGGCCGGAGTTCGCCGCGCTCCTCGGCGTCGAGCACCATCTGCCGGGCCATCCGGATCTTGGCGGTGCCGGTCGGGTTGTACATCTCCAGCTTCAGCAGCAGCCGGCTGCCGGTCTCGGTGCGGCAGAGCTCGAACAGCGGGGTGCAGCCGATGAGGTCGGAGACGCGGCTGACGACGGCGGGCCGGGCGAGCGCACGGCGTTCGGGGGTGGCTGACATGGGGAACTCCCGGGGGTCAGGAGGACGGGTGCCGGTCGAGACGCCAGCGCGGGCGGTCCCCGCCGCGGTCGATCACGACCTTCGGCGGCAGGGGCAGGTCGTGGAAGGGGGATTCGTTGGAGTCCATCTGGTAGCCGGCGGTGTTGGGATAGACGAGAAGGTCGCCGATCGCGGGCCGCGCGGGGAAGCCCACTTTGCGCCAGGTGAGCATGTCGGACTCCAGACAGCTCGCGCCGCCCACACAGGCCGGGAACGGGCCCTGGCCACCGGCGCGTTCCCCGCTGCCCGCACCGGGCACGAGCACCGGATCGGGCAGGAACTCGCTGTTGAACCACTGCTCGCTGAGGCTGAGGCTGGTGCCGTCCACGGTGACGATGCCGTACTCCCGCTCCTTGACGCCCTGGACGCGGAAGACCGTGCAGCCGGCCCCGTCCAGCAGCGCCCGGCCCGGCTCCAGCAGCAGCCTCACGCCCGCCGCGCGCAGCAGCGCGGCGAGCGGCTCCGACGCCCCGGCGGGCCGGGCGGCCAGCACCGCCCGCAGCGCGTCGGCCCCGGCGGTGGGCGAGTGGTACGGGTAGAAGTCGGCGAAGGTCTTGTCGGCGTGGAAGTGCTCGGGGCGCTGCTCGCGGGTGAAGCGGTCCCAGGCGTCGGCCGCCACGTAGTCGACGGCGAAGCCGCCGCCGATGCTGATGCGGTCTGCGGGGAGCCCGAGTTCGCGCGCCCGGCGGCAGTGGCCGAGCAGCTCCCCGGCGAGGTCGGCCCGCGGCTGCACGGCGTATCCGGACAGATGGAAGCTGAAGCCCTCCATCCGCACCGCGCCGGCCGCGTCCCGGCAGCGGAGCAGGGCGGCGGCCAGTTCGCGGTCGTCGAAGCCGAACCGGCTGTGCTGCTGCGCCGGGGGACGGCGGCGCAGCAGCAGCCGGGCCGGGCGCAGCGCGGCCCCGAGCCCGATGACGCGCTCCAGCTCGTCGGGTGCGTCGACGGCGATCAGGGCGCCCTGGAGGACGGCGGTGCGCAGCAGTTCGTCGGCCTTGGCGGGGCCGGTGACGACGATGTTCTCCCCGCGCACGCCGTGCCCGAGGGCCTCCCGCAGCTCACCGGCGCTGGCCACGTCCACCCCGGTGCCGGAGACCGCGCAGCGCTCGATCCAGGCGGCGGCCTTGTTGGCCTTCTTCGCGTAGTGGAGGTGCCCGTCGGTCCCGGTCTCGTCGAGCACGGCCCGGAACGCGGCGGTGTTGGCGTCGAAGCGGTCCGGCAGCAGGACGTGGAACGGCCCGCCGAAGGCGTACGACAGCTCGTGCAGCAGGTCGCCGCCGAGCAGCGCGGTCAGCCGCGGGTCGTCGTGCGCGGGGAGGGAGAGCCCCGCGGTGGCGGTGGTCACTGCCACAGGGACACCTCCGTGCCCAGGCCCTGGGCGATGGCCAGTTCGGCGAAGCGGTGGCCGAGGGCGATGTCGGTGACGACGAGTCCGCTGTTGTAGGCGAAGATCCGCTCGGCGGGGTCGGTGCGGCCCCGGGCGCGTCCGGCGAGCACGGCGGGCAGTTCGGCGTGGACCTCGGGGAAGGCACCGTCCGCGTCCGCCATGTCGGTGCCGGTGACCTTCATCTGCGCTGCGCTGGTGGCCACGACCCGGTCGGCCCGGTGCAGGGTGGACGGCTGGATGCCGTGCCCGACCAGGACGGTCAGCGTCCCGGGCCCCAGCCAGTCCGCCTCGATGGCGGCGGGGGTGGCGGGGCCGGCGGTGGCGAGGACGATGTCGGCCTCGGCCGCCGCGCCCCGCAGATCGGTGACGACCTCCAGCTCCCGGCCGGGGGCGTGGGTTTCGAGCTGCTCGCGGACCGCGCGGATGCCGTCGGGGTGGGTGCCGGAGAGCAGCAGCCGGTCGAGGCCGGGCAGCGTGGTCAGCAGGAACGGCAGCGCGAGCCGCCCCTGCGTGCCGGTGCCCACGACCAGCGCGGTCCGCGCGTCCGGCGGGGCGCACTCGCGGGCCAGCAGCGCCGACACCGCGGGGGTGCGCAGCGAGCCGATCCGGCCGCAGTCCATCATCGCGACGGGCAGCCCGGTGGTGTCGTCGTAGAGGGTGAGGGACGTGTAGTAGTGCTGCCGGTCGCGGTCGAGCTTCAGCCCGTGCTTGTAGGAGGTCTTGACGGCGACGACCTCGCGGGCGCCGTCGCGGCCGAGCATGGCGTACGCCACCGAGCGGCCGTCGTCGGGCTTGACGGTGAGCTTGGGCGGGGTGACCGACGAGCCGTCGGCGAGGGCCCGGTAGGCCTCCTCGACCACGGAGACGACGTCGGTCAGGCCTATCTTCAGGCCCGCGATGTCACTGGTGCTGAGGATGCGCAGGGTCCGGTCGGACTGCGGCACGGTGAACTCCTGACGGGAGGACGGCGGTCAGACGGGGGCGACGACGGCGGCCTGGCCGTAGCCGTGTTCGCGCTCTTCGGCGCCCGGGCGGGTACGGCGGCCGGGCACGCGGACCGAGGCCCGCTTGAGCCAGCGGTCGGTGCCGTCGTAGCGGGCGCGGAACGGCACCCGTCCGTGCACCACCACGTCGTTGTCCACGACGAGGATCTCGCCGGGCGACAGGCTCACCGGCACGGAGACCCGGGCCAGTTCCTCCGCCAGCCGGGCGTAGGCGGCGCGGTGCTCCGCCGGGGCGCGGTCGACGGGCGTGTAGGCGGGGTCGAAGCGCAGCGTCAGGCCGTCCTCGGAGCGGTGGAGGGTGGGCACCTCCGGCGGCTCTTCGGTGTTGGCCCGCGCCTCGGTGTAGGAGTCGTCGGGGAGGATCGGCAGCACCGGGCGGGCCAGCAGATCGACGTCCCCGTCGGGGAGTTCGGTGCGGCGCACGCTCGCGGCGGTGGTGGCGATGGCGTCGTGGTTGCGCATGCAGCCGAGCATCAGCAGATGGGCGCGGCCGGGGTGGAAGGCGTCCTCGGTGTGCGGGCTGAGCAGCACGGTGCTGCTGGCGCCGGTCTGCTCGGCCTCGTGCCCGGGCGAGGGGACGATGTTGTGGACGAACCGGCCGTCCTGCTGCCCTTCCCAGGCGATCGGGCGGCCCATCACGGTGGCCAGCAGCAGCAGGGTGACGTCCCAGACCGCTCCGGCGTCGCCGGCGGTGGACCAGTGGGCGGGGGTGGGGCCGACGGTGTCGTCCTGCACGGTCAGGCCGCGCAGGACGTAGACCCCGTCGGGGGTGTCGCAGGGGCGGCAGAGCCGGCGGATGCGCTCGCTGAGACCGGCGGCGCGTTCCGGCAGGCGTTCGAGGAGTCGGGGGGAGGTCGCGGAGCCGGACTCCGCGAGCAGTGCTTCCGCGGTACGGGTGAGTTCCGCGGCGGAGTCGGCATCCAGCTGTCGTACGGGTGCGGCTCCCGTGTCCATGGCGAATCCGTCCGTTCGTTGAGGAGTTTGGGCGGCTGCGGACATGGCAAAGCCCACCTGCGGGGGTGCAGGCGGCGTGGTTGTGGAGGGGATCACCCCGGTTGGCGGCTCGCCAGAACGTACCAATGTGATAACCAGTTAGGCAAGGCTTGCCTAATTCTAGACGGGCGCAGCCGATCAGTTTCGCATCAACTACCTTGTCGTACAAGGAAATTGGACGATCTCTTGCATGATTGCCTGAAATTAGGATAGGCAACCCTCAGTGCACTGATGTACAGCGCGACCAGTGAGCGAGGACAGCGTGGATCTGACGAGACGGCAGATGCTTCTGGCCGGCGGCGGCATCGGGGCGGCGGCTCTGCTGAGCGCCTGCGAAGGCAGCGACCCGGCCCCCGGCGCGGCCGGCAAGGGCTCCGGCACCCCCAAGTCCGGCGGCACCCTCCGGGTCGGCGCGCTCGGCCGGGCCAACGCCATCACCCGTGACCCGCACGGCTCTCAGGCGAACGAGAGCGACTACCTCATCATCAGCCTCCTCTACGACACCCTCACCGTGCCCGGCGCGACGACCAACACCGTCGCCCGGCTCGCCAAGAGCTGGAAGGCCGACAAGGACCTCAGGACCTGGCGGTTCACCCTCGCCGAGGCCGCCACGTTCCACGACGGCACCCCGGTCACCGCCGAGGACGTCGTCTGGTCGCTGCGCCGGCTGCGCGGCACCCCGTCCGGCGCCTCCCGGCTCCCCGGCATCAAGGCCGAGAACATCAGGGCCGAGGGCAAGCACACCGTCGTCCTGGTCTCCGACTACGCCAACGCCGAACTGCCGCAGCTCACCCGGCTCACCACCTTCGTCCTCAAGAAGGGGACGAAGGAGAAGGAGCTGGCCGGGGCTCCCGGCACCGGACCGTTCAAACTCGACTGGTTCCGCGGCGGCAACGCCCGGCTGGTCCGCAACGACGACTGGTACGGCGGCCGGGTCCACCTCGACGCGATCGAGGTGAAGATCTTCGAGAGCCCGCAGGCGATGGCGAGCGCCCTGCTCGCCGGCCAGATCGACCTGGCCTCCAACGCCGGGGCCGTCGCCGCCCGCACCGCCGAGTCCCGCAAGGACATCACCGTCCTGCGCCGCCCCGACGACATGGCGATGCCCATCGTCATGCGCACCGCCGACGGCCCGTTCGCCGACCCGAAGGTGCGGGAGGCGCTGCGGCTCGCCGTCGACCGCAAGGCCATGGTCGAGCAGGTCCTCAGCGGCTACGGCCGGGTCGCCAACGACGTCATGGGCACCGGCGACCCGGCCTACGCCAAGGACCTCCCGCAGCGCACCCGCGACCTCGCGAAGGCGAAGAAGCTGCTGAAGGAGGCCGACTTCGACCTCGGGAAGACCTACGTCCTGCACACCACCGAGGACGTGCCCGGCCTCGCCGAGACCGCGACGCTCTTCGCCTCCCAGGTGCGCGAGGCCGGAGTGAAGGTGAAGGTCGTGAAGCAGGAGTCGGCCGCGTTCTGGGACAAGACCTGGCTCAAGGACGACCTCTACACCACCTACTGGGGCACCAACGACTCGGTGGTCTTCTTCGCCAGCAAGACCATGTACTCCGAGGCCGGCACCAACGAAGCCGCCTGGGACGACAAGGAGTTCGACGCCGCCTACAAGAAGGCCGTACGCACCGCCGACGCACGCGACCGGGCGAAGGTCCTGCACGAGCTCCAGGAGATCCAGCACGAGCGGTCCGGCTATCTGCTGTGGGGCGTGGCCGACGGCATCGACCTCGCGGCACCCGCCGTCCGCGACCTGCCGAAGCTGCCCGGCTACGGCCGGGTCCAGCTCGAGCGGACATGGCTGGACCGCTGAGCGCCGACGCACCGGCCGGCGGCACGGCCCTGCCGTCCCGCCCGGCCGGCCGGGTCCTCGCGGGCGCCGCGCTGCGCCTCGGCGGACTGCTGGCGCGGCGGGCCCTGCTGCTCGCCGGGCTGCTCGCCGCGGTCTTCGCCGCCGTGGAACTGCTGCCCGGCGACGCCGCCGACGCGACCTCCGAACGCGGGGAGACCGCCGCCGACACCACCCGGCGGCGCGCGCTCCTCGGCCTGGACCGGCCGGTCGCCGAGCGCTTCCTCGACTGGATGACCGCGCTGCCCACCGGCGACCTCGGCACCTCCGCGCGCGGCGAGCGGGTCGCCGACCTGCTCGCCGGGCCGTTCCCCAACACCCTGCTGCTGGGCGGCCTGGCGCTGCTGCTCACCGTCGCCGTGTCGGTGGGGCTCGGCTGCTGGGCCGCGCTGCGGCCGGGCGGCGCGGTGGACCGCACGGTCTCCGCCACCGCCACCGGCATCCTCGCGCTGCCGGAGTTCGTGGTCGCGGTCGCGCTGGTGCTGGTCTTCGCCCTGTGGACGGGGCTGCTGCCGGCGGTGACCACCGCGGACGCCGACGGGTCGCCCGCCACGGCTTCGATGCTGGTGCTGCCGGTCCTCGCGCTCGCCGTGCCGCAGATCGGCTGGAACACCCGGATCGTCCGCGCCGCCCTCGCCGACGAGGCTAAGGCCCCGCACGTGGAGACGGCCGTCCTGGACGGTCTGGCCCCGCGCCGGGTCCTCGTCCACCACCTGCTGCCGGGCGCCCTGCCCGCCATCGCCACCGGCTTCGCCACCTCGACGGGCATGCTGCTCGGCGGCGCCGTGGTGGTGGAGACGGTCTTCAACTACCCGGGGATCGGCGCCGTCCTGGCCGGCGCCGTCGGCGACCGGGACACCCCGGTCATCGCCGGGGTGGTCATGGTCACCGGCGCGGTGATCACCTGTGTACTGCTGCTCGCCGATCTGGTGCGGGCCCGAGCGGCCGGAGGACGCATATGACGGGGGAGTCCCGGGACGGGGGCCGGGCGGCGGCCGTGGATCCAGTAGGGCCGGACGGGGCGGTTGTGGAAGGGGCGGTTGCGGACGGGTCTGCCACGGGCGGGTTGGTTGTGGACGAGCCGGTCACGGAAGGGCCGACCGCGCAAGAGCCGGTCGCGGAAGGGCCGTTCAAGGACGGGCCGTTCCAGGGCGGGCCGGTGCCGCGCGCCGGCCGCCGGACCGTCCGCCGCACCGTGCTGCGCACCGTCCCCGCCGTCCTGCTCACGGCCGTCGCCGTCGCGGGCCCGTGGCTCGCACCGCACGCCACCGACCGACCGGTCACCGCCCCGTACGCGCCGCCCGGCACCAACGGGGCGCTGCTCGGCGGTGACCAGCTCGGCCGGGACATCCTCAGCCGGCTGCTCGCCGGCGGCCGGGAACTGATCGGCACCTCCCTCGTCGTCGCCCTGCTGGTGACCGGGCTCGCGGCGCTGCTCGGCACGGCCGGCGCCCTGCGCCCCGCCCTCGGCCGCGCCGTCGAGCGGACCGCCGACGTGCTGATGCTGCTGCCGGCCGTCCTCGGCATCCTGCTCATCACCCTGTCCTGGCCGGACGGCGGACGCAGCGCGGTGATCACCGCGGCGGTGGCGCTCGGCGTCCCGTACGCGGTGCGGCTGGTGGCCGGTGCGGCCGCGCCCGTCGCCGCCACCGGCTACGTCGAGGCGGCCGTGGCCGGCGGCGAACGGCTGTGGCACCTGGTGATCCGCGATGTGCTGCCCAACCTCCGCGCCACCCTGCTGGTGCTCTTCGGGCTCCGCTTCGTCGCCGCCGTCTACCTCGTCGCCACCGCCGGATTCCTCCAGGTCGGCCCGCAGCCGCCGGCCGCCGACTGGGCCCTGATGATCCGGGAGAACGCCCCCGGGATCCTGCTCAACCCCTGGGCCGTCGTGGCCCCCAGCATCGCCATCGGACTCCTCGCGATGAGCGTCAACCTCGCCGCCGACGCCCTGGCGCCGCGGACCGGACGAAAGGCGGTGACGGTGCTGTGACCCGAGGCGAGGCCGTGGACCTGACCGCGGAACCGGTGACGACGGACGGCGCCGCGGACCCCGCCGTCGACGTCAGCGGGCTGACCGTGACCGCCGACAGCGGCGGCGTCCTGCTCACCGACGGCACCCTGCAGGCCCCGCCCGGCCGGGTGGTGGCACTCACCGGCCCCTCGGGCTGCGGGAAGACCACCCTGCTGCGCGCCGTCGCCGGATCCCTGCCCGCGGGGACGGCCCGGACGGCGGGCAGCGTGCGGGTGCTCGGCCGGGACGTCCTGGACTGCTCCCCGGCCCTGCTGCGCGACCTGCGTCGGCACCACATCGCCTACCTGGGACAGGACCCGGCCTCGGGGCTCAACCCCCGGATGCGGGTGGGCGGGCTGCTCGCCGAGACCGCCCGCGACACCACCCGCCCCGCGCTGCTCGCCCTGCTCGACGAGGTACGGCTGCCGGCCGTGCCGCAACTCCTCCGGCGCCGCCCGCGCGAGCTGTCCGGCGGCCAGCAGCGCCGGGTCGCGCTGGCCCGGGCGATCGCCCGCCGCCCGCGGGTCCTGCTGCTCGACGAGCCGACCGCGGGCCTGGACGCCGCCCTCCGCGACGAGATCGCCGTGACCCTGCGCCGGCTGGCCGCCGACCACCGCCTCGCGGTGGTGCTCTCCTGCCACGACCCGGAGCTGGTCGGTCAGTTGGCGGACGAGGTGGTGGAACTGGCGCCGGCACCAGCCCGGACCGTGGCGCCGGCACCAGCCCGGACCGTGGCCCCGGCACCCGCCCGGACCGTGGCGCCGGCGCCCGCCCGAACCGTGGCGCCGCGCACCGCGACGGCCTCGGCTGGGGGGCCGGGCGGTGTGGTGCCCTCGGCGGTCCTGGCCTCCTCGGCGGTCCTGGCCTCCTCGGCGGTCCCGGCCTCCTCGGGGGCCCCGGCCTCCGCAGCGGGCCCCGAAGCCCGGTCCTCCGACGCCTCGTCCTCCGACACCCCGTCCTCCGAGGCCTCGTCCACTCAAGTCCCGCCCTCTGAAGCCTCATCCTCCGAGACCCCGTCGCCTACATCGCCTACGTCGCCCACGCCGTCCACGTCGCCCCCGTCGTCCGCGCCGTCCGCAGGCCCGGGACCGACGCGTCGCGGCCTGTCCGCCCGCGGCCTGACGGCGCATCTGGGCTCCCGCCGGACTCCGGTGCTGCACTGCGTGGACCTGGAGGTGCCGCCCGGTGCCTCCGTGGGCGTGGTCGGCGCCTCCGGCGCGGGCAAGACGACCCTGCTGCGCACGCTCGTCGGGCTCCAGCGGGCGTCCGGCGGCTCCGTCCTGCTGGACGGCGACGAGCTGCCCGCGGGCGTCCGCGCCCGCAGCCGGGAACAGCGCCGCCGCATCCAGCTCGTGCCCCAGGACCCGATGGGGGCGCTCAACCCGGCGGTCACGGTGTCGTCCGCCCTGGCCCGTCCGCTGCGGCTGCACCGGCTTTGCGAGCGCCGGGCCGTCCCGGGCAGGGTCGCCGAGCTGCTGGAACGGGTCGGCCTCGGCCCCGAGCACGCCGGCCGGCTGCCGCACGAGCTCTCCGGCGGGCAGCGCCAGCGGGTGTCGATCGCCCGCGCGCTGGCCGCCGAGCCGGACGTCCTGGTCTGCGACGAGGTGACCTCGGCGCTCGACCGGGAGACCGCGGACGCGGTGATGGACCTCCTGGTCGGGCTGCGCGCCCAGGGCCTGGCCCTGGTGCTGGTCAGCCACGACCTGCGCCTGGTGGCGGAGCGGACCGGCACGGTGCTGGTGCTGCACGACGGCCGGGTGATCGAGAGCGGCCCGACGGCCCGGGTGCTGGAGGACTCCGGGACGCGGACGGCCGCGGGCGGCTGACGGCGGCCGGAGCGGCGGCTGACGGCGGCCGGAGCGGCGGCTGACGGAGCCCGGCCCCGGCTGACGAAATCCGGGCCTCGGCCGACGGGACCCCGGCCTCGGCCGACGGGACGACGGCCGTCCGCACCGGCCCGGGGGAGGCGGGTTCGAGCGGCCCCTCGCCAGGGATGACGGGACAGCCTTCAGAGGTCCTTGCACTACGAGCGGGCGACCCGGGCGGGCCTAGCGCAAGAACCCCTTAGCCTGTGCCGGTGGGCAGCGAGCGGCAGGACACGCAGGGACCGGACCGGATCGTCGAGGACGTCCTCGGGCGGGTGCTCTACGCGTCCGCACCGGACGCCGACGACGCCGTGGAGGCCGGGGCCTCGCTGCTCGCCGCGGACGCCGGACAGTGGCCGGCGGTCGGCCGGGTCCTGCTGCGCCGCGCGGAGCAGCTCGTGCGGCAGGCCTGGGAGCGGGGCTGGCAGCCGGCGGACCTGGTGCGCATGGCCCGGCGCACGGCCCCCGACGACGCCCGGCCGACGCGGCTCGCCGTCGACCTGATCGCGGCCGAGGCACGCCGCTACGCCCCCGGTACACCGGCCCCCCGCTGGGAAGCGCAGCTGCGAGAGCTCGGCGCCGAGGCGTGGTGGACCGCCGACGACCGCTTCCTGACGGAGCTCGGCCGCCGGGAGGCCATGGACCGGTTCCCGCTGGCCGAGGCGCTGCTGGAGGTGATGCGGCTGGTCTTCGGGCTGCCGGCGATCGAACCGGTCGGCCCGGTGCCCGGCTCCTCCGGCCACCGCACGACCCCGCCCGCCGCACCGCCGCGCACCGTCGGCGAGCCGAAGATGCTGGGCCGGATCCGGGCGCTGCTGGCCAAGGCGGAGGCCACCGACTACCCGGAGGAGGCGGAGGCGCTCACCGGCAAGGCCCAGCAGCTGATGGCGCGGCACAGCATCGACGAGGCGCTGCTCGCGGCCGGGGCCGGAGCCGGCCCGGAGGGCGCCCCCGAGGCCGTCCGGATCGGTGTCGACCGGCCCTACGAGTCGACCGGGGCGATGCTGCTGGACGCCGTCGCGGAGGCCAACCGCTGCCGTGCGGTGTGGAACGACGACCTGGGCTTCTCGACGGTCGTCGGCTTCGCGACCGACCTGGAGTCCGTCGAGCTGCTGTACACCTCGCTGCTCGTGCAGGCCACGGCGGCCATGACCCGGGCGGAGGCGGGCCAGCGCACCGCCGGACGCAAGCGGACCAAAACCTTCCGGCAGTCGTTCCTGCTCGGCTACGCGAACCGGATACGCCAGCGGCTCAGCGCGGCGACCGAACGCACGGTGGCCGAGTCCGCCACCGAACTCGGCGAGCGGCTGCTCCCGGTGCTCGCCGCCCGGGACGTCGCGGTCGCGGGGGCGGCGGAGGAGATGTTCCCGGTCACCACCCGCCACTCCGTCCGGGGAGCCCGGGACGCCCAGGGCTGGCACGAGGGCACCGCTGCGGCGGACCGGGCCTCCCTCGGCGGACGCTGACGGCTCGTCGGTCCCCGGGCCCGCGGGGGCAGTGCGCCGTGGCGGCGGGCCGCATGCCGACGGGAGCAACGGGCGCCGCCCCCAGGGGGTCCCCTCACCTCAGGCCCGCGTCAGCTCACGTCCGCGCCTGAGCCCAGGGTGTCCTCACCCTGTACCGCCCTCAACCCCGTACCGCCCTCAACTCCGACCCGTCCTCAGCCCCGCCCTCAACTCCGCCCCGCCCTCACCTCCGTACCGGCTTCGGCGGCGGGACGAACTGCAGCGTGAGCGTGGCCGGTGGCTCCGCTTCCCCGGGGCCGCCCGCGGCGACCCAGGAGAGGATGTCGTCGGTGCAGTCGTCGTCCATGGCGAAACCGATCCAGGTGGCCCGGCCGCCCTTGCGCCGCCCCTCGGCGGACGGCTGCACGACCACGATGTTCGCCTGGGCGCAGGGCCCCAGGCAGTCCGTGGTGCGTACCGACAGCCGGCCACCGGACTCGGCGGCCGCCGCCTCCAGGCGCGCCAGCTGCCACCGGTGGTCGGTCGTGGGGTGCTTGCGCTCGTTGCCGCAGCAGCACCCCCGGCAGACGACGACGGTGCAGGGGCGGGCGGCGTAGGCCCGAACGGGAACTCCGGAGCGCGTCACAGGCACCGATCGTACGGCCCGGTCCTCTCCGGCCACCGGGGGCGTCCGCACACTCCGGCCATGATCGGTGAACCGCCGGAACGGCCCGGACCGCCCCGGACCGTCAGGGGCGTCCCGTCCGGAGAACCGCGAACGCCGGCCACCCCGCGCCGCCGCCCCACCCGCGCGAAGCCCACCGGCACGAACCCGCACCCGCACGAACCCCACCCGCACGGACGGGCCGTGGCGCACCGGCCCCCGGTACGCCACGGCCCTCCGGCCGGTTCTCCGTCCGGCTATCAGCGCCCTCCGGCTACCAGCGCCCTCCGGCTACCAACTGGCCTTGCGGACTCCCGGCAGGAAACCGGCGTGCGCCTGTTCCCGCATCCGCACCCGGGAGAGGCCGAAGGCCCGCAGGTGGCCGCGGGGCCGTCCGTCGACGGAGTCGCGGTTGCGGACCCGGGTGGCGCTGGCGTCGCGCGGCTGGCGGCGCAGCTCGCGCTGGGCGGCGAAGCGTTCCTGCTCCGGGGTCTCCGGGTTGCGGATGACCGCCTTCAGCAGCGCCCGCCGGGCGGCGTACCGGGCGACGACCGCCCGGCGCTTCTCGTTCTTCGCGATCTTGCTCTGCTTCGCCATTCAGATCCGCTCCCCACGGGCCCGGATGCGGGCCACGGCCTTCTCGATGCCGAGGGTGTCCACCGCCTTGATGCCCTTGGCGCTCAGGGTGAGCCGGACGTGCCGGCCCTCGCTGGGCAGCCAGTAGCGCTTGCGCTGGATGTTCGGGTCGAACCGCCGCCGGGTGCGGCGGTGGGAGTGGGAGACGTGGTTGCCGAAGCCCGGCTTGCGGCCGGTCAGCTGGCAGTGGGCGGACACAGCTCAGAACCTCCTAATGAAAATGGAAACCATTTCTGTATAGTAGACCCCATGGCCCGCAACGAACTACGCCCGGTGATCAAACTCCGGTCCACCGCCGGCACCGGGCACACCTATGTGACCCGCAAGAACCGCCGCAACAACCCCGACCGGCTCCAGCTGCGCAAGTACGACCCGGTCGCCGGCCGGCACGTCACCTACCGCGAAGAGCGCTGAGGAGGAGCGAGATGAAGCCCGGCATACACCCCCCGTACCACCCCGTCGTCTTCCGTGACAGCGCGGCGGACTTCGCCTTC
The DNA here is from genome assembly GCF_040296705.1 of Streptomyces sp. NPDC002055. Taxonomy (NCBI): domain Bacteria; kingdom Bacillati; phylum Actinomycetota; class Actinomycetes; order Kitasatosporales; family Streptomycetaceae; genus Streptomyces; species Streptomyces sp. NPDC002055. Next base: position 89,050 of record NZ_JBEOXS010000017.1, on the reverse strand, counting down.
CTCACCCGGTCGACGGCGACCAGCGACAAGACCGTCGAGTGGGAGGACGGCAACACCTACCCGGTGATCGACGTCGAGATCTCATCGGCGAGCCACCCCTTCTACACGGGCAAGGTGCGCGTCCTGGACACCGCCGGCCGCGTCGAGCGGTTCGAGCGCCGCTACGGCACGCGCGGGGACCGCTGATGGCGGCCCGCGACGGGCGGCTGCCGGTGGTGCTGGTCGGCGGGCTCCACGCGGAGGCCCGCAAGGCCGCCGTCGACCGGCTGCTGCACACGGTGCCCGGCAGCGTGGCGCTCCACCACGACCTCGCGACCGCCGGGGCCGGCACCGTCCGGCGCACGGTCCGGGACAGCGGCGGGGTGCTCGGCACCGGCGAGGCACCGCTGGTCAACGACTGCGCCTGCTGCGCCCTGCGGGAGGACCTGGTCCCCGAGCTGGAGCGGCTCTCCGACAGCGGACTGTGCCGGCTGGCGGTCGTCGAGCTGTGGGACTCCGTCGAGCCCAAGGCCATGGCCGAAGTGGTCGCCGCGCACAGCGGCGAGGCGCTGCGGCTCACCCAGGTGATCACGGTGGTGGACCCGGCGCTGCTCGTGCCGTATCTGAGCTGCGGCGACGACCTCGCCGAGGTCGGGCTCGCCGCGGCGGCCAGCGACCGGCGCACCGTGGCCGACACCTGGGCCCGGCAGCTGGAATACCCGCCGGTGCTCGCCGTCGCACCCGCCGGCGACGGTCCGGACGGAGCCGCGGAGGGGACGGATCCGGCGGACCTCGCACTGCTGGCCCAGCTCCACCCCACCGCCCGTCAGGTGCCGGTGGGCTCCGCGGAGCTGGCGGACGTCGCGTTCGCGGGCTTCGACGTGGAGGCGGCGGCCGCCCGCCAGCACCCGGCCTGTGCGCTGCTGCCGCAGGAGGCCGACGAGCACGGCGTCACCACCGCGGTGTGGCACCGCACCCGGCCCTTCCACCCGGAGCGGCTCTACGCCGCGCTGGAGGACCTGACCTGCGCGGCGGCCCGCAGCCGGGGCCGGTTCTGGCTCGCCGACCGGCCCGACACCCTGCTCGCCTGGGACGCCGCGGGCGGCGCGCTCTGCGTCGAGGACACCGGCCCCTGGCTGGCCTCGCTCCCCGACGCCGCCTGGGAGATGGTGCCGCCGGTGCGGCGGGCGGCCGCCGCGCTGGACTGGGACCCCGACCACGGGGACCGCGCCCAGCACCTCGTCTTCACCTCGCCCGGCCTCGACCGCGACGGACTGCTCGAACTCCTGGAGTCCTGCCTGCTCACCGACGCCGAATACGCGGCGGGGCAGGAGGCGTGGAAGCGGCTCCCGCCGGCTTTCGACGCGTTGCTCGACCCCGTTTCCTGACCCGCCGCGCCCTTTCCGGGGGACGCCCTCCGCTGCGGAACACCCCCGTCCCGCGCGGAAGTCCGCACCCCGGAAGCGCCCGCTCCCACACCCGAGGAAAGGCCCGTAACCGATGTCCCGCCGTCCCGAATCCCGCCGTCCCGAGTCCCGCAGGAATGCGAAGCCCCGTCCGAACCCCCTGGACGCGGCCGGCATCACCTATGTCGACTACAAGGACACCGATCTGCTGCGGAAGTTCATCTCCGACCGGGGGAAGATCCGCAGCCGCCGGGTGACCCGTATCACCGCGCAGCAGCAGCGACAGGTGGCCCGTGCCGTGAAGAACGCCCGCGAGATGGCACTGCTGCCGTACTCCACCGGGAAGTAGCCGCCGGACGCACCCTGTGCAGCCTCTCCGACACCCCTTGTGCACGTGCATATGCTCATGCAGAGGCACATGAACCGGGTTATGATCCGGGGAAATTGCCTCTGCGTCCCGGGAGCGTCCTGTGCACCACCCGTACAACGGTATGGCGGCCAAGGACCTGCACGGAGTCGTCTGGCTGAAGAGCCGGCACAGCAACTCCCAGGGCGCCTGCGTGGAGATGGCCAAACTGCCGGACGGCGGGGTGGCGGTGCGCAATTCGCGTTTCCCTGACGGGCCCGCGCTCATCTACACCCCCGCCGAGGTGGACGCGCTGCTGCGCGGGGTCAAGGACGGGGAGTTCGACCACCTCGCCGCGGAGTGACCCGCGTAGACCTCGCACGGAATGCGGCCTTCAGACGGCTAAGGCGTTCCGCCGGGCCGTCGCCGGCAGGTGGAACATCGCCCAGACCACCTTGCCGCGCAGGGTGCCCGCGAGCGGATGCCAGCCCCAGCTGTCACTGAACGCCTCGACCAGATACAGCCCGCGCCCCGACTCCGCGGAGCAGTCCGGATCGTCGGCGGAGGTCCCGCCGGCGACCGGGCTCGTCCCGCTCGGGTCCCGCACGGCGCAGACCAGGCGGGACGTCCAGTGCATCAGGTGCAGCCGGACCGCGGGTTCGGGTGCGGCCGGGCCACTGTCCGGGAGGGCGTGCCGGAGGGCGTTGGTGACCAGTTCCGACACCACGAGCGCCACATCGTCGAAGCATTCGCCCAGCTCCCACCGGCCGAGCGCGGCCTCGGTGAACTGCCGGGCCCCTCTGACCGATTCGTAGGCGCCGGTCAGTGCGCAGGACACCGAACTCGACACGGACACGGGGTCGACGGGAGGGAGGCCCTGCCGTAACGGCGCGAACATGGTCGATCCTTGGGTCCCCATGCGAGGCACTCCTGGCCCTAGAGGAATCGGTCAAGGCGGCGTGCTGGTGCTCCTGCACCATGGTTCCCAAAGCACACGGCAGATGCAAGGGCAAATGCACGTGCACGTAGGGAAGTCGGGGGGACAGGGGCGGTTTTTTCCGCATTCCTCCCCACGGCTGGATCCAGAGCCTCTGCGGGCAACTTCCCGTCTGTGTAACCGGATGCATACGCAACGGAGCCCGGAGGTGGCAGACTGCGCCCGTTGACGGTCGCAGTGCATCACCAACGGAGACAGGCAGTCGGGACATGGGCACAGTGCAGCCGGATGGAGGGCACCTCCCGGCAGTGGCCGGCGGAGGAGCGGGCGGGGCGGGCGGATCGAGCGGCTCCATGGTGCGCCGCATCCTGCTCGGCTCCCAGCTCAGGAGGCTCCGGGAATCCCGCGGCGTCACGCGGGAGGCCGCCGGGTACTCGATCCGCGCTTCCGAATCGAAGATCAGCCGCATGGAGTTGGGCCGGGTGAGCTTCAAGGCACGGGACGTCGAGGACCTGCTCACCCTCTACGGGGTCGTCGACGGCGCGGAGCGCGAGGCACTCCTCGGGCTGGCCCGCGAGGCCAACGTGGCGGGCTGGTGGCACAGTTACGGCGACGTGCTGCCCGGCTGGTTCCAGACCTACGTCGGCCTGGAGGGCGCGGCGTCGAGCATCCGCAGCTACGAGGTGCAGTTCGTGCACGGGCTGCTGCAGACCGAGGAGTACGTCCACGCGGTCGTGACCCGCGGCCAGCCGGAGGCCACCCGCAGCGAGGTCGAACGGCGCGTGGCGCTGCGCCTGGAGCGGCAGAAGCTGCTGGTCTCCGAGCGCGGTCCGGAGTTCCACGTGGTGCTCGACGAGGCCGCCCTGCACCGCCCCTACGGCGGCAGCGCGGTCATGCGCGGCCAGCTGCGGCACCTCGCGGAGATCTCCGAGCGGCCGAACGTGACGCTCCAGGTCATGCCGTTCGCCTTCGGCGGGCACGCGGCCGAGAGCGGGGCCTTCACCCTGCTCCGCTTCCCCGAGTCCGACCTCCCCGACGTCGTCTACCTGGAGCAGCTCACCAGCGCGCTCTACCTCGACAAGCGGGACGAAGTCGCCCAGTACGAGCGGGCGATGGAGCGGCTGCACAAGGACGCCCTGAGCCCGGCGGAGAGCCGTGAGGTGCTGGCGGCCATGGTCCATCGGGTGTGACTCGTCAGTACGATGACAAGCCATCAGGAGAGTGCGTACGCCCGGGGCGCCTGACCAGCGCTCCGCCTCCAGACAGGGATGGCATGTCCTACTTCACAGAGTTGGCCCACCAGTACATAGACGGCGAGTGGAAGTCCGGCAGCGGCTCCTGGGACATCATCGACTTCAATCCGTACGACGGGGAGAAACTGGCCTCCGTCACCGTGGCCACGGTGGACGAGGTCGACCAGGCCTACCGGGCGGCGGAGCGCGCACAGCGCGACTGGGCCGCCACCAACCCCTACGCGCGCCGGCTCGTCTTCGAGCGCGCGCTGCGGATCATCCAGGACCGCGAGCAGGAGATCACCGAGGCGATCATCGCGGAGCTGGGCGGCACCCGGCTGAAGGCGGCCTTCGAGCTGCACCTCGCCCAGGAGTTCCTGCGGGAGGCGATCCAGCTGGCCCTGCGCCCCGAGGGCCGGATCCTGCCGTCCCCGGTCGACGGCAAGGAGAACCGGGTCTACCGGCTCCCGGTCGGCGTGGTCGGGGTCATCAGCCCGTTCAACTTCCCCTTCCTGCTGTCCATCAAGTCGGTGGCGCCCGCGCTGGCGCTCGGCAACGCGGTGGTCCTCAAGCCGCACCAGAACACCCCGGTCGTCGGCGGCGGGCTGGTGGCCAAGGTGTTCGAGGAGGCGGGCCTGCCGGCCGGCGTGCTGAACGTCGTGATCACCGACATAGCGGAGATCGGCGACGCGCTGATCGAGCACCCCGTGCCGAAGGTCATCTCCTTCACCGGCTCGGACAAGGTGGGCCGGCACGTCGCGTCGGTCTGCGCCGCCAACTTCAAGCACGCCGTGCTGGAGCTGGGCGGGAACAGCGCGCTGATCGTGCTGGACGACGCCGACCTGGACTACGCGGTGGACGCCGCGGTGTTCAGCCGGTTCGTGCACCAGGGGCAGGTGTGCATGGCGGCCAACCGGGTGCTGGTGGACCGCCGCGTGGAGCGGGAGTTCACCGAGAAGTTCGTCGCCAAGGTGCGGACCCTGAAGGTCGGCGACCCGGCCGACCCGGAGACCCACATCGGCCCGCTGATCAATTCCTCGCAGGCGGAGGCGATATCGACGCTGGTCGAGCAGACGGTGGAGGCCGGGGCCACCGCCCTGGTGCGCGGCACCACGGAGGGCAACCTGGTGGCGCCGACCGTGCTGACGGGGCTGGCGGCCGACGCGCCCGTGCTCAGCCAGGAGATCTTCGGCCCGGTGGCCCTCGTGGTGCCGTTCGACGGGGAGGACGAGGCGGTGCGCATCGCCAACGACACCCCGTACGGGCTGAGCGGGGCCGTGCACACCGGCGATGTGGAGCGGGGGGTGCGGCTCGCCCAGCGGATCGAGACCGGCATGATCCACATCAATGACAGCACGGTCCACGACGAGCCGATCGTGGCGTTCGGCGGCGAGAAGCGGTCCGGCCTCGGGCGGCTGAACGGCGAGTCGATGGTGGAGGCGTTCACCACCCAGAAGTGGATCTCCATCCAGCACGGCCGGAGCGGGTTCCCGTTCTGAGGCCGGGGGGCTGCCGGGCTGCCGGGGGGGTACCGGGTGCTTTCCGGGCCTCCCGGGAGCGTCCGGGGGCTTCCGGGAGCGTCCGGGGGCTTCCGCGGCTTCCTGATCCGGAACTCCCCGGTGCCCCGCTCGTCCCCGCCGGCCGGGAACCTCGCGGCGCGTTGCGGTGTACCTCATGTGAAAGGGCGGCGGGGTGAGGGGATGCCGGGGGTGCGGATCCGGGGGAGCCCGGCACCCGGCACCCCCGGAAGCCGCTAATGATGGAACGCCGTGGCGACGGACTGGGGCCGCTTGCTCGGCCCCGACTGTTTCCGCAGGTCGGGGAGGATCTGGAGCAGGTCCTCCAGGAAGAGGTCGGCGAGGTCCGCGGTGAAGCCGTTGCGGCACACGACCCGGAGCACGGACAGGTCCTCCCGGTGGGGCGGGAAGGTGTAGGCGGGCACCAGCCAGCCGGCCTCCCGCATCCGCCGGGACACGTCGAAGACGTCGAAGTTCCGGTTGTCCGCGGCCGTGGTGAAGGCGAAGACCGGCAGTTCGTCGCCGCGGGTCAGCAGCTGGAAGTCGCCGATGGCCTCGATCCGTTCGGACAGTGACCGGGCGACGTCCCGCGCCGTCTGCTGCACCACCCGGAAGCCCTCCCGGCCCAGCCGCATGAAGGTGTAGTACTGCGCGGCGACCTGCGCCCCCGGCCGGGAGAAGTTGAGCGCGAAGGTGGGCATGTCGCCGCCCAGGTAGTTCACCCGGAAGATCAGCTCCTCCGGCAGGGCGTCGGCCGTCCGCCAGAGGGCCCAGCCGACCCCCGGGTAGACCAGCCCGTACTTGTGCCCCGAGGTGTTGATCGAGCAGACCCGGGGCTGCCGGAAGTCCCAGACCAGCTCCGGGTCGAGGAAGGGAGCGATCATCCCGCCCGAGGCCCCGTCCACATGGACGGGCACGTCCAGACCGGTGCGTTCCTGGAGTGCGTCGAGCGCCGCGCACAACTGGGCCACCGGCTCGTAGGACCCGTCGAAGGTCGAGCCGAGGACGGCCACGACCCCGATGGTGTTCTCGTCGCAGAGGTCCGCCGCTGCCTGCGGATCGAGGTGGAAGCGGTCGCCCTCCATGGGGACCTGCCGCGGCTCGACCTCCCAGAAGTTGCAGAACTTGTCCCAGCACACCTGGACGTTGATGCCCATCACCAGGTTGGGCCGGGCACTGCCCGGATAGCGGTCGGCGTTGCGCCGTGCCCAGCGGCGTTTGAGGGCCATCCCGGCGAGCATGCATGCCTCGCTCGACCCGGTGGTGGAGCAGCCGATGGTGGTGCTCGGGTCGGGGGCGTGCCAGAGGTCGGCGAGCATGGCGACACAGCGCCGTTCCAGCTCGGCGGTGCGCGGGTACTCGTCCTTGTCGATCATGTTCTTGTCGCGGCACTTGGACATCAGCAGCCCGGCCTGGTGGTCCATCCACGTGGTCACGAAGGTGGCCAGATTGAGCCGTGCGTTGCCGTCGAGCATCAGCTCGTCGTGGACGAGCTGGTAGGCGATGTCGGCGGACATCGGACCGTCCGGCAGCCGGTGGCGCGGTGGCGCGGCGGCCATCCCGCCGGCCGGATCGGCGGGCCCGAAGAAGGGGTTGACCGACAGTGCGCCCCGCTCGCTCTCCGCGGAGTCCGGACCGTTGTGCAGCGACATGGCGAGGGTGCCCTTTCAGCTCTCGGCTTCAGCTCTCGGCGCCGGTCCCGGCCGCACGGGCCGGGGCGGGCCGCATCCGGACGCACCCCGCCCGGGCCGCCGTCCCCGGCGGACCGCACGGTGCCCCGCCGCCGGCCGGACGCCGGTCCGAGGGGCGACCGGGCTCCAGCGGCCGGGCGGGGCGCTGCCGGCGGGGGATCGGACGACCGCCGCGTCGGCAGAGGTGCGCATGGCGTTGCCTCCATCTGTCGCGACCTTATGGCCGGCCGTCGCGACCTCATGGCCGACCGGGCCGCGCGGCCCGCCCGGTCCGTCCGGATGCCGCACGGCCGGTCCCGCCGGCGCACCGGGGCCGCGGGCGCACCGGTCCCGCGGGCGCACCGGGGTGCCATGAGCGCACCGGGGCCCCGCACCAGGGCCCGCCGGCGCACCGAGGTCCCCGCACCGGGGTCCCGCACCAAGGGCCCCGCACCAAGGCCCCGCACCAAGGCCGCGCACCAAGGCCGCGCACCGGAGCCCGCCGGCGCACCGGGCCCGCCGACGCGCCGGGGTCCCATCAGCGCACCGAGGTCCCGTCGTCGTGCAGCTGCATCAGCGGGCGGCCGGAGACGATCAGCCATACGGGCAGCGAGGCCAGGCAGAGCACCGGCAGAACGGCGACGTCCGACGCCAGGACGGCAGCCGTGAAGAGGCTCAGCCAGCCCTGCCGGGTGATCGCCATGAGGATCCCGAGGACGCCGCAGACCACCGCGAGGGCGACGTGCACCTGCGGGACGACGGCGTGGGCGCACAGCCCCAGCGAGACCCCGGCGAACACCGAGGGGAAGATCCGTCCGCCGCGGAAGCCGCCGGCGGCGGCGACGGTGAGCGCGACGACCTTGACCACCGCCATCAGGGCGAAGCTCCCCGCCGACCAGCCGTCCGGATCGGCCGTCAGCTCCTTGACCTGCTCCAGTCCCTTGAACAGCGTGAGCTGCCCGCCCAGGGCACCGAGCAGCCCCAGCACCACCCCGCAGGACGCCGTGATCGCCACCGGGTGCCGCAGCCGCCGGAAGGCACGGTGCACCCAGGGGAACGCATACACGGCCGCCATGGCGAGGACCGCACCCGCGGAGGCGATCACCATGGCGCCCAGCAGCTCGCTGTACCTGGTCGCCGTGTAGTCCGGGAGATTCATCCGGAAGGTCGGGTCGGCCACCAGCGCGGTCGTGATGGCGCCCGCCCCGCCGGCGACCAGCGGCGCGAACAGCTGGTCCCAGAGCGAGACTCCGGGACCGTCTCCCGGTGCCTGCCCCGGCGGTCCGGGGGCCGGGCGGCCGACGAGGCTCTCGGTGACGATCAGCGCCGCCGCGACCGGCGTGCCGAAGAGCGCGCCGACCGTGCCGGCGGCGGCCAGCGCCACCCACAGGTCGGCGGGCGAGTGCGGAAAGGCCTTGGTCCCGAGCCAGTACGCCAGCGCGATATTGGCCGCGGTGATCGGGTTCTCCGGCCCGAGGCTGACGCCGCCCGCCAGCGCCAGAACGGCGGCGAGCAGCAGCCCGGGGACCACCCGCGGCGGGATCGGGGGGTCGACGAGTCCGGTGGTGGCCGGGTCGCGCCCCGCGTGCCCCGGCACCTTCCAGACCACCAGGCCCACGGCCAGCCCCGTGGCGGTGAGGACCGCGACCATCCACCCCGTCGACCAGCGCCCGACGCCCAGCGCCCGGGGCAGGGTCGTCCAGAGCACGTCCTCCAGGGCCTCGGCGAGTTCGCTGATGCCCAGCAGCAGCAGGGCGGCGGCCACCCCGACCACGAGTGCCGGAAGGGTCAGCGGCAGCAGGGCTCGTGGGCCGACGGGACTGCGCTGGGCGGCGGCTTCCGGTACCACGGGCACACCATAGCCGTGCATATCGTCACAGATCGGAACGAAACTCGGGCTTGCACCTCACCCGACGTGAGGCAGCAGGCTGTGGAGCGCACAGCGAAGGGAGCGGGCGGCATGAGCTATTCCGTGGGACAGGTCGCCGGCTTCGCCGGGGTCACGGTGCGCACCCTGCACCACGACGACGAGATCGGGCTGCTCTCCCCGAGCGCCCGCAGCCACGCCGGGCACCGGCGGTACGACGACGCCGACCTCGGCCGACTGCAGCAGATCCTGTTCTACGGGAGCTCGGCTTCCCGCTCGACGAGGTCGCGGCCCTGCTCGACGACCCGGGGGTGGACCCGCAGGAACATCTGCGGCGTCAGGACTGCGGGGCCAGCACCACCGCGGTGCCGTAGGCGCAGACCTCGGTGCCCACGTCTGCGGCTTCCGTCACATCGAACCGCATCATCAGCACCGCGTTCCCGCCACGGGCCCGGGCCTGTTCGACGAGCCGTTCCATGGCCTGGTTCCGGGTCTCGACCAGGGTCTTGGTGAGCCCCCGCAGCTCGCCGCCGATCATCGACTTCAGACCGGCTCCGATCTGGCTGCCCAGGTGGCGCGAGCGCACCGTCAGGCCGAAGACCTCGCCGATGACCTGCGATACGTGGTACCCCGGCACGTCGTTGGTCGTCACCACCAGAACGTCGGACTGGGCGCCCTGACCGCCCCCGAACTCCTCGATGCCCATCACAGCCACCTCCTGCGGAAAGGATCGGACGCGGAGGCGGAGGGCGCACCCGGAGGGCGGTCCGTTGCGCTGTCCGGCGGTACCGGCCGGGCCGCCTCGGGGCGCCGGTCCGGCCCGGGGCGAGGGGCTGCCGGGTGCGGTGGCCGGTCCTGGAACCGGAGCGCCGCCGCTCGCGTTGATAGCTTGGGGCTGCCACACCGCCGCATCGGCGGCCACCGCCTCATCCCTGTGCCCGGGCCCCGCTTGAGCCTGCGCCCTCGACCCAGGAGCCTGTCAACCGTGACCACCCTCGCGCTCGGCCCCAGCTGGCTGGACCCGGACTTCCTGATCCAGACGTTCGGCCTGCTCGGTGTGCTGACGATCGTCTTCGCCGAGTCCGGCCTGCTCATCGGCTTCTTCCTGCCGGGGGACTCGCTGCTCTTCACCACCGGTCTGCTGGTGGTCACCGACAAGCTGGACAAGCCGCTCTGGCTGGTGTGCGTGCTCATCGTCGCCGCCGCGGTCCTCGGCGACCAGGTCGGCTATCTCTTCGGGCGGAAGGTCGGCCCCGCGCTCTTCCGGCGGCCCGACTCGAAGCTCTTCAAGCAGGAGAACGTCGAGAAGGCCCATGAGTTCTTCGAGAAGCACGGTCCGAAGTCGCTGATCCTGGCCCGCTTCGTCCCGATCATCCGTACCTTCACGCCGATCATCGCCGGTGTGAGCCGGATGAACTACCGCTCGTTCATCATCTTCAACATCATCGGCGGCGCCCTCTGGGGCGCCGGCGTCACCCTGCTGGGTGCGGCGCTCGGCCAGATCGACTTCGTGCACCAGCACATCGAGATGATCCTGGTCGGGATCGTGCTGCTCTCGGTGGTCCCGATCGTGATCGAGTACCTCCGGGCCCGCGGCCAGTCCAAGAAGGCCGCGGCGGCCGCCCCGCAGGAGCCGGACACCGGCCAGTCCCCGGCCCCGCGCGGCCGTCACGCCAAGCGCTGACCCACCCGGTGGCGCCGCTCCGGCGGCGCCACGGGACCGGCGCACCCGCGCGCCGGACCCCGTAGTACGCCGGAACCTGCACCTCGGAACCTGCACCCCGGACCCCGTGCGCCGGAACCCGTACGTCAGACCCCGCGCGCCGGACCCCGAGCGCCGGGCCCCGTACGTCGACCCCGCACGCCGGACCCCGTACGTCAGAACCCGCGCGTCCGCTTCGCGGCCCGGCGCGCCGAGGCGTCCGCCGCACCCGGGATCTTGATGGCGAGCCGGGCGATCTCACCACCCAGGTTCACCCCGATCGCGATGGCCAGGGCCAGCGCCGCCGCCTTGGTCAGCGAGGCCAGGCCCGCGTCGAGGCCGCCCTGGGCGAGGTTCAGCAGCCCGAAGTAGATGGCGCTACCGGGGAGCAGCGGTCCGATCGCCGCCGTCACGTACGGCAGCGCCGAGGCGTACCGGTACCGCGACAGCAACTGGCCGAAGAGGCCGACCAGCCCCGCCGCCACCGTCGTCGAGGCGACCTGGTTCACCCCGACCTCGACGGCCAGCGCCCCGTAGATGAGCCAGGCGACGCCGCCGTTGAGCGTGGCCATCAGGACGGTGTGACGTTCCTGCTGGAGCAGGATCGCGAAGGCGAGGGCCAGCAGCATCGCCGCGAGGATCTGGGTCACGGGCCGGTTGGGCACGTCCAGGGCCTCTTCGGGATTGAGCCTCGCCCCCAGCCGGACACCGCCGTAGAGCACGGTCAGCACGCCGCAGACGATGCCGACCACCAGGTAGGCGACCTCCAGCAGACGGGCGGAGGCGGTGATGTAATAGCCCGTCAGCCCGTCCTGGACACCGGCGACCAGCGCCCGTCCCGGGATCAGCGCGAAGAGCCCACCGGTGATGACGGCCGAGGCCTGTACTTCGGCGTGGGCGAGGCTCAGCGCGATCCCCATCGCGGCGGGCGGCATCGCCGCCGCGACGAACTGGTAGAACTCCGGCAGCCCGCGCCCCGAGGCCAGCCACGCCAGCCGGTCGCCGAGCATGGCGCCGGCGGCCGCCGCGAGGAAGACCAGCCAGGTGCCGCCGACCAGGGTGCTCGCCGCACCGGCCAGCGCCCCGCCGGCCAGGGTCAGCGCCCACCCCGGGTAGGGGTGCCGGTTACGCCGTATCTCGGCCAGCCGCCGGTACGCCTCCTCCAGGCTTATCTCGACGTCGTCCGCGCAGATGTCGTCGACCAGCCGGAAGACCGCGGCCAGTCGGGTGTAGTCGGTGCCCCGCCGCCGTACGGTGCGGCTGGCCGTCACCGGGTCGTCGACCAGCGACGGCTGGTAGGTGACGGACAACAGGGTGAAGGTGACGGTCGGCTCGCAGCGGTCGAGGCCGTAGGCGTGCGCGACGCCGAACATCGCGGCCTCGACGTCCTCCGCGCCCTCACCGCCCGCGAGCAGCAGCTCGCCGATACGGAGCGTCAGGTCGAGGACGCGCGGAACGGCCGGGCCGGTCTCGTCCTCGACCTTCTCCGCCCGCTCCGGCACCGGCCGGTCGGCGATCGGCATGCGCAGCATCGTGCGCATCCGGTCCTGCCAGGGCGTCTCCTTGGTCAGCCGGACCATCGGGATGCCGTGCGGCGGGGTGAACGCCGGGTACGCGGACGGCGGGCGGGCGTGCGTGCCCGTCTGCGACCTGGGCGGGGCGAACGCCGAGCCCTCGGGCTCCGCGTGGTGCTCCTGCGCCAGCCCGCTGGGCACCGCGAACTCGGAAGTCGGATGCTCCTCCTCCGGAGGCGGCGGCAGCGGCACGCCCTCCGGCGGTGTGAAGGCGCTGTGCGCCTCGTCCGAGTGCGGCTTGCGGTCCTCCTGGGCATCCGCCTCAGGTGTGCCACCGCTCCGCTTCGGGTCCCCGACCACGTCGTTCCGCTCCTCCTCGCCTCTCTTTCCGGTGCCTCACCGGCCACGATGCCGCATGCCCGGCCGTGCTGCCCGCCATGTCCCGGTGCAGCGGCGGGCGGTGCGCCCCTCGGGGTGCACCGCCCGCCGCCGTACGGTAAGGGGTCCTTGCACCGCGCCCGCAAGGACCCCTGGATGAGCCTTCCGGCTCAGTGACTCAGTGCTGGCCGCCCTGGGCCTCGAGCCGCTTGATGGAGGCCTCGACCTCGGCCTCGGCCTCGCCGCGGCCGACCCAGTTGGCGCCCTCGACGGACTTGCCGGGCTCCAGGTCCTTGTACACCTCGAAGAAGTGCTGGATCTCCAGGCGGTCGAACTCCGACACGTGGTGGATGTCGCGGAGGTGCTCCACCCGGGGGTCGGACGCCGGAACGCACAGCAGCTTGTCGTCGCCGCCGGCCTCGTCGGTCATCCGGAACATGCCGATGGCACGGCACTTGATGAGGCAGCCCGGGAAAGTCGGCTCGTCGAGAATGACCAGCGCGTCCAGCGGGTCGCCGTCCTCGCCGAGAGTGTTCTCCACGAAGCCGTAGTCGGCCGGGTAGCTGGTCGATGTGAAGAGTCGACGGTCCAGGCGGATGCGACCGGTCTCGTGGTCCACCTCGTACTTGTTCCGCGAACCCTTCGGGATCTCGATGGTGACGTCGAACTCCACGGGTGGCTCCTCCATGATCAGCACATACTTCGGGTGATTAAGTGTCCCTCACGCAGGTGTGTGATGGCGAAAGGGGCTGGTCCGAGGTGCCCGAGGCCGGATCGTGGCAGTTCAGATGGGTGGTCGAACGATGGCGGGCGCATCCGGCCTGGCATCTTCCGGCCGTATCCGCGCTGGTGGGAGTGGCCGTGGCGGCCGCTGCCGTGACCGCGGCCGGTCCCTGGGACTCCGGTCAGCGTACGGCCGAGCGGCAGCGCGCGGAGGCCCGGAGCCCGACGCGTGGCGAGCATCACGGCGAGCGGTCCGGCGGGCGGTCCGGCCGCGCCGCGGGCACGGTCCCGCGGGCCGCGGGCGTCCTCGCCCCGCTGGGTGCCGTCGCCGGCCCCACCCGGTCCCCGGACCCGGTGCCCCCGCCCACCCGTGACGGCCTCACGGACTCCCTCGGCCCGTTGCTCAAGGACCCCGCGCTCGGTCCGCTGCGCAGCGCGTCCGTGGTGGACGCCACGACCGGCAAGCAGCTCTACGGCTCCGACGCCGGCACCGCGGCCCTCCCGGCCTCCACCATCAAGATCGCGACCGCGGTGGCGGCGCTGGACGCGCTCGGACCCGACCACCGCATCGAGACGACCGTCGTCACCGGGGCCGCGGACGACGAGATCGTGCTGGTCGGCGGCGGCGACCCGACCCTCACGGCCCGCAAGCCCCTGGGCGTGGACAAGCCCGCGGCCCTGCGCACCCTGGCCCGGGACACCGCCCGCGCGCTGAAGGACCGCGGCCGCACCGAGGTCGCCGTCGGCTACGACACCTCCCGCTACACCGGCCCGGACGTGCACCCGATCGGCCCCGGCAACGAGAACATCGCGGCCGTCACCCCGCTGATGGCCGACGAGGGCCGGCTCGACGACAGCGCCAGTGGCCCGGCCCCGCGCAGCGCCGACCCGGCGGACGACGCGGCCCGGACCTTCGCCCGGCTGCTCCGGGACCGGGGCATCGACACCAAGGACGATCCGCACTCCGTCACCGCGGGCCACAAGGCCGAGCGGCTGGCCGTCGTGCGGTCCTTCCCCCTCTCGACGCTGGTCGAGCGGATGCTCACCACCAGCGACAACGACATCGCCGAGGCCCTGGCCCGGCAGACCGCGATCGCGGGCGAGGAGCCGGTGAGCTTCGAGGGCGGCGGCCGCGCCGTCACGCGGCGGCTGGAGAAGCTCGGCCTGCCCACGAAGGACGCGAAGTTCACCGACGGCAGCGGGCTGAGCCGCAAGAACGAGGTCACCGCGGACCTCCTCGCCCAGCTGCTGGTCCGGGCCGCGGACCCGGCCCGCCCCGAGCTGCGGCCGGTCCTCACCGGGCTCCCGGTGGCCGGGTTCACCGGGACGCTGCGCGGCCGCTACGCCGACGCGCCCGCGGGCACGGGGGTGGTCCGGGCCAAGACGGGGACCCTGACGGGCGTGAACACCCTCGCGGGGACGGTGGTGGACGCCGACGGCCGACTGCTGGCGTTCGCGTTCATGACGACGGACGCGGCCGACCCCCATGGCGCCCAGGCGGCCCTGGACCGCCTGGCCTCGGCGGTCGCCAACTGCGGCTGCCGCTGACCGGGCCGCCCGCCCCCTGTCCCCCGTGGGCGGGCCGGGGCGTCCACAACCCTCACCGCAACCGCTGTGCAGCACGTACCGTGAAGTCATGACGAGCATCGGTGGTGCGGAGATGGTCGACTGGAACCTCGCGGTGGCGACGGCGACCCGGCTCGTGCGGCCGGGACCCGAGGTGAGCCGGGACGAGGCGCGGGCCGTCGTCGCCGAACTGCGGCGGCACGCCAAGTCCTCCGAGGAACACGTGCGGGCGTTCACCGGGCTGGCGCAGCCGGACACGGCGCCGCACGACACCCCGGTCCTCGTGGTGGACCGGGCCGGCTGGGTGAAGGCCAACGTCGCCGGGTTCCGCGAGGTCCTCAAGCCGCTGCTGGAGAAGATGCAGGAGCGGCGCGGCGGTTCGGCCGGCGGTTCGGTCCTCGGCGCGGTCGGCGGCAAGGTGACCGGCGTCGAGCTGGGGATGCTGCTGTCGTTCCTCGCCTCCCGCGTCCTCGGCCAGTACGAGACGTTCGCCCCGGTCGGCCGGGACCTGCCGGGCGCGGAGAACGGCGCCGGCCGGCTGCTGCTGGTCGCGCCCAACATCGTCCATGTGGAGCGGGAGCTCGACGTGGCGCCGCACGACTTCCGGCTCTGGGTCTGCCTCCACGAGGAGACCCACCGCACCCAGTTCACCGCCGTCCCCTGGCTGCGCGACCACATAGAGGGTGAGATCCAGTCGTTCCTCGGCGAGACCGAGATCGACCCGAACACGCTGCTGGAGCGGCTCCGGGAGGCGGTGCAGTCGCTCACCGGCAACCGGCCGGAGGGCGCGGACGACGACGGTGCCCACAGCCTGGTCGAACTGGTCCAGACGCCCGCCCAGCGCGAGATCCTCTCCCGTCTCACCGCCGTGATGTCCCTGCTGGAGGGGCACGCGGACTTCGTGATGGACGGGGTGGGGCCGCAGGTCGTGCCGTCGGTGGCGGAGATCCGGGAGAAGTTCCAGAAGCGGCGGGCGAGCGGGGCCGGCCGGCTCGACCTGGCGCTGCGCAAGCTGCTCGGTCTCGACGCCAAGCTCCGGCAGTACCGTGACGGGGAGCGCTTCGTCCGGGCCGTGGTGAGCCAGGTCGGGATGGACGGCTTCAACCGGGTCTGGACCTCGCCGAACACCCTCCCGACCAAGTCGGAGATCGCCAAACCGGCGGACTGGGTCGCGCGGGTGCACCGGAAGGCCGAGTCGTGAGAGCGGGGCGGCCCGCCGGGTGAGCCCCGCCCGGTAATCACCCGTCCGAGGGACCGTGAGCGATGGGTGGGCGTGCGATGCTCGGGTATCGGCTCGTCTCTGTCACCATCTACATACTCAGCGTGATGAAAAGCCGTGACTGAACCCCGTACGACCCCCCGTACGGCCCCGGCCCCGAGGAAGTGAACCGGACATGGGTCCCCATCCAGCGGTCGCAGCGATACGCCTGGCGGTCCGCCGCGTACTCCACGACGTCCTCACCGACCACCCGCCGGGCGAGCAGCGGCCCGGTCCGCTCGTCCTCGCCGCCTGCAGCGGTGGCGCGGACTCCATGGCGCTCGCCTCCGCCCTCGCCTTCGAGGCCCCCAAGCTGGGCATCCGGGCCGGTGGCGTCACCGTCGACCACGGTCTGCAGCCCGGCTCCGGTCTGCGAGCGGCCGAAGTCGCCACCCGGATGCGGGCGCTCCGTCTCGACCCCGTCGAGTCGGTCGCGGTGCACGTCGGGCGGGGCGGCGGCCCCGAGGCCGCGGCCCGGGACGCCCGCTACGCCGCCCTCGACGCCGCCGCCGTGCGGCACGGGGCCGTCGCGATCCTGCTCGGCCACACCCGTGACGACCAGGCCGAAACCGTCCTCCTGGGCCTGGCCCGGGGCTCCGGCACCCGGTCGCTGTCCGGCATGGCGGCCGTCTCCGGCACCGGCGGCCGCTACCGCCGCCCCTTCCTCCAGCTCGACCGGCAGACCGCCCGCAAGGCCTGCCTCGTGCAGTCGCTGCCGGTCTGGGACGACCCGCACAACACCGACCCCGCCTACACCCGCTCGCGGCTCCGCCACGAGGGGCTGCCCGCGCTGGAGAAGTCCCTGGGCAAAGGGGTGATCGAGGCGCTGGCCCGGACGGCGCAGCTCTCCCGGGACGACGCCGACGCCCTCGACGGCTGGGCCGCGGAGGTGGAGCAGACGGTGCGCGCGGAGGGCGGGGACGGCTTCGCCGCCCTGGACACCGCCAAGCTCTACGCGCTGCCGCCCGCCGTCCGCCGCCGGGTGCTGCGGCGCGCGGCCATCTCCGCGGGCGCGCCGCCCGGTTCTCTCTTCGCCCGGCACATCGAGGAAGTGGACCGGCTGATCACCGGCTGGCGCGGCCAGGGGGCCATCAACCTCCCCGGCCGGGTCGAGGTCCGACGGCGGTGTGGCAGTCTGGTGATTCGGCGACGCGACGAGGCCGCCGCCGACCACTGAGCCGACCTTCGGCCGCACACCGGGGCGTACGGGCCGCAGGCCCCCGCACCCTGACGGACCGAGACGAACCGAGAGTGACCAGGGTGGACGACAAGGACATGGGCACCGACCTCCAGTCGGTGCTCATCACCAAGGAAGAGATCGACGCGAAGCTCGCCGAGCTGGCCGCGAAGATCGACGCGGAGTACGCGGGCAAGGACCTGCTCATCGTCGGTGTCCTCAAGGGCGCGGTGATGGTGATGGCGGACCTGGCCCGGGCTCTGTCGACCCCGGTCACGATGGACTGGATGGCGGTGTCCTCCTACGGGGCCGGCACCAAGTCCTCCGGCGTGGTCCGGATCCTCAAGGACCTGGACACCGACCTCGCCGGCCGGGACGTCCTGATCGTCGAGGACATCATCGACTCCGGGCTGACGCTGTCCTGGTTGCTGTCGAACCTCAGCTCCCGCGGCCCGGCGTCGCTCAACGTCTGCACGCTGCTCCGCAAGCCGGACGCGGCCAAGGTCGCCATCGACGTCAAGTACGTCGGCTTCGACATCCCCAACGAATTCGTCGTGGGCTACGGCCTCGACTACGCGGAGAAGTACCGCAACCTCCCCTTCGTGGGGACCCTCGCACCGCACGTCTACGGCGGCTGACCGGCGGCTCCGGCGGCGGGGCGCCGTGGGGAACCCGTCGTGGTTTCCCGCCGTTGGAGCAGGGGAAGGCCGTTTTGTTAACCGTCCTGGGCAGCGTCGGGGGACAATGCTGGGGTACGGTCCGAAGGTCAGTCTTTAAAGGTCGAGTAATACACCGTACGCACGCGCAGCCCGGCTGAGGCTGACGTGCCTCACTGTGGCAGGAGGGACGGGGCGCCCGCGCCCCGTATGGATGGACGTGAAGCGCTACTTCCGTGGGCCGGTCATGTGGATCGTGCTGGCCGTCCTCGCCGTGGTCGTGTTGATGCAGGTCGTCGGCTCGTCCGGCGGCTACAAGACGGTGGACACCGGCCAGGTCGTCAAGGCGATCGCCGACAACAAGGTCCAGTCCGCCGAGCTGACGACCGGCGACGAGAACAAGATCAAGGTCGAGCTCAAGGACGGCACCAAGGTCGAGGGCAGCACCAAGCTGCAGGCCAGCTACATCGGTGACCAGGGTTCCCAGCTCGCTCAGACGCTGCAGGCTCAGACCAACGACAGCGACAAGAACACGCTGCCCGACGGCTACACCGTGTCCCCGTCGAAGCAGAACCCGTTCGTCGGCGTTCTGCTCTCGCTGCTGCCGTTCGTCCTCATCGTCGTCGTCTTCCTGTTCCTGATGAACCAGATGCAGGGCGGCGGCTCCCGGGTCATGAACTTCGGGAAGTCCAAGGCCAAGCTCATCACCAAGGACACCCCGAAGACGACCTTCACCGATGTGGCGGGCGCCGACGAGGCCGTCGAGGAGCTCCACGAGATCAAGGAGTTCCTGCAGGAGCCGGCCAAGTTCCAGGCCGTCGGGGCGAAGATCCCCAAGGGTGTCCTGCTGTACGGCCCGCCCGGTACCGGCAAGACGCTTCTCGCGCGCGCCGTCGCGGGCGAGGCGGGCGTGCCGTTCTACTCGATCTCCGGTTCCGACTTCGTCGAGATGTTCGTCGGTGTCGGTGCCTCCCGGGTCCGCGACCTGTTCGAGCAGGCCAAGGCCAACGCCCCGGCGATCGTCTTCGTCGACGAGATCGACGCCGTCGGCCGGCACCGCGGCGCGGGCCTCGGCGGCGGGCACGACGAGCGTGAGCAGACGCTGAACCAGCTCCTCGTCGAGATGGACGGCTTCGACGTGAAGGGCGGCGTCATCCTGATCGCCGCCACGAACCGGCCCGACATCCTCGACCCGGCGCTGCTGCGCCCGGGCCGCTTCGACCGGCAGATCGCCGTCGACCGCCCGGACATGCAGGGCCGGCTGGAGATCCTCAAGGTTCACCAGAAGGGCAAGCCGGTCGCGCCGGACGTCGACCTCGGCGCCGTCGCCCGCCGCACCCCCGGCTTCACCGGTGCGGACCTGTCGAACGTCCTCAACGAGGCCGCGCTGCTCACCGCGCGCAGCGACAAGAAGCTGGTCGACAACCACTTCCTCGACGAGGCGATCGACCGTGTCGTGGCCGGACCGCAGAAGCGGACCCGGATCATGAGCGACAAGGAGAAGAAGATCACCGCGTACCACGAGGGCGGTCACGCCCTGGTCGCGGCGGCTTCTCCGAACAGCGACCCGGTGCACAAGATCACGATCTTGTCCCGCGGCCGTGCGCTCGGCTACACGATGGTCCTGCCGGACGAGGACAAGTACTCCACCACGCGCAACGAGATGCTCGACCAGCTCGCGTACATGCTGGGCGGCCGCGCGGCGGAGGAGCTCGTCTTCCACGACCCGACCACGGGCGCCGCGAACGACATCGAGAAGGCCACCACCACGGCCCGCGCGATGGTCACGCAGTACGGCATGACCGAGCGGCTCGGTGCGATCAAGTTCGGCTCCGACAACTCCGAGCCCTTCCTGGGCCGCGAGATGTCGCACCAGCGCGACTACTCCGAGGAGGTCGCCGCGCTGGTGGACGAGGAGGTCAAGAAGCTCATCGAGACGGCGCACAACGAGGCCTGGGAGATCCTGGTCGAGAACCGCGACGTCCTGGACAACCTCGTTCTGCGGCTGCTGGAGAAGGAGACGCTCGGCAAGGAGGAGCTCGCGGAGGTCTTCTCCACGATCGTGAAGCGCCCGGCCCGTCCGGCGTGGACCGGCTCCTCCCGCCGCACCCCGTCCACCCGGCCGCCGGTCCTCTCCCCCAAGGAGCTGACCATGGCCAACGGCGCCCAGCCCGGTGCCACCCCGTCCAAGGTCTCCACGGACAAGGTGGACCTCCCGGAGGAGCCCGGCTCCGAGAGCTGACGGGCGGCCTCCGGGCCCGGAATGCATGCCGCGCTCCCTCAGGTTCTAACCTGAGGGAGCGCGGCTTTCTGCTGCGCGCTGCGGATACGTGAAGGATCGAGGCACACATGACCGACCCGGTGACGCTGGACGGCCAGGGCCCCATCGGCGAGTTCGACGAGAAGCGCGCCGAGAACGCCGTCCGGGAGCTGCTCATCGCGGTCGGCGAGAACCCGGACCGCGAGGGCCTGCTGGAGACCCCGGCCCGGGTGGCGCGCGCCTACCGGGAGATCTTCGGCGGCCTCTGGCAGGTGGCCGAGGACGTGCTGACGACCACGTTCGACATAGGCCACGACGAGCTGGTCCTGGTGAAGGACATCGAGGTGTACAGCACCTGCGAGCACCATCTGGTGCCGTTCCACGGGGTCGCGCACGTCGGCTACATCCCGTCCACCGACGGGAAGATCACCGGGCTGTCCAAGCTGGCCCGGCTGGTGGACGTCTACGCCCGCCGGCCGCAGGTGCAGGAGCGGCTGACCACGCAGATCGCCGACTCCCTGATGCAGATCCTGGAGCCGCGCGGCGTGATCGTGGTGATCGAGTGCGAGCACATGTGCATGTCGATGCGCGGCATCCGCAAGCCCGGCGCGAAGACCACCACCTCCGCGGTCCGCGGCCAGCTCCGCGACCCGGCCACCCGCTCCGAGGCGATGAGCCTGATCATGGCCTAGACGGCCTTCTGCGGGCCGGTGCCCGTGCCGGCGTGCACCGGTCCGGTGCCGGGGTCAGCCGGGCGGGTCAGGCGGCAGGGGCCTTCGGGGGGCCGTTGTCCTCGTCCTCCGGCAGCCGGCACACCCGCTCCAGGAAGAGCGCCGCCACGACCACGGCGACCCCGGTGACGACGGAGAGCCCCGCGTAGATCGCCTGGTCGCGGCGCGGACCGGCGTCCAGGCCGTCGATCAGCAGAAAGACGAACGCCCCGGCGTAGACCCCGGCCACCAGCGACGCCACCAGCGCGCTCGCCTGGCCGAAGACCACGGCGCGGGCGGCCACCATCGGGTCCACGCCCTTGGCGTCGGGCCGCCGCTCCCGCTGGGCCTTGAGCCGGGCCCGCAGCGCCAGGGCGGTCGCCGCGAGCACCGCGGCGATCACCCCCAGCACGATCGGGGCCGCGACGGGCACTCTCGGCAGCGTGCCGAAGGTGTCCCAGAGCCGCGATCCGGCCCACGACAGCACTCCGGCCACGGCGAACAGTCCGAACAGCACCCGGACCCGCAGCTGCTTCACTTGGCCTGGCCTTCCCTCGTGATGGCGTCCCTGCCCGTACCCGAGGAGCCTAACGACTGCAACGACTACTCGGGGAGGCGGAGTTCCAGGTCGGCGCGGGCGTCCACGCCGGTACGGCCGACGCCGTCCAGCAGCTCCGTGACCGCGCCGCGGCCGGGCACCTCGGCCTCCGGGTCCACGTCGTGCCAGGGGACGAGGACGAAGGCGCGCTCGTGCACCCGCGGGTGCGGCAGGGTGAGCACCGGATCGTCGGAGACGACGTCCTGGTACGCCACGATGTCGACGTCGATGGTCCGCGGGCCCCAGCGCTCGTCGCGGACCCGCTCGAAGGCCTCCTCGATGGCGTGTCCGCGCTCCAGCAGGGAGGACGGCGGCAGAGTGGTCTTGATCAGCACCACGGCGTTGAAGTACGAGGGCTGGGACTGCGGCTCGACGCCCCACGGCTCGGTCTCGTAGACGGGGGAGACGGCCTTGACCCGGATGCCCGGGGTGTCCTCCAGCGCGTCGACCGCACCCTGCAGGGTCTCCAGCCGGTTGCCCAGATTGCTCCCGAGCGAGATCACCGCGCGTTTCGGGTTGCTGAGCGTCGTGTCGGCGGCGTCCACCTGCTGGACGACCGAGGCGGGCACGGGCTGCACGGTCGGGTCGCTGGTGCTCATGCTCATACTCGGCTCCGTGTGATCGTGATGGTCACGTCGTCGAACGGGACAGCGATCGGGGCGTCCGGCTTGTGGACGCACACCTCGACCTCCTGCACCGTCTCGTGCTGGAGACACGTCTGGGCGATCCGTTCCGCCAGTGTCTCGATCAGGTCGACCGGCTCGCCCGTCACGACGCCCACGACGTCCTCCGCCACCACCCCGTAGTGCACGGTGCGGGTCAGGTCGTCGTCGGCGGCCGCCGGGCGGGTGTCCAGGCCCAGCACCACGTCCACGACGAAGATCTGGCCCTTCTCGCGCTCCTCGGGGAACACCCCGTGGTGGCCGAGGCCTTTCAGGCCGCGCAGTGCGACACGGTCCACACGGATCACTCCTGCCGGTCAACGGATGTACGGGTCGGCGGCGGCCCCCGGCACGCCACTCGCCCCCGAATCTACCTGCGAACCAGGGGTGCGCTCGCCCATGGGGGCTATGGACTTCGGCCCGTCCGGCTGGTAGCAGGGGCTGGGCCCGCGCGTCTGCCCAGGGCCTCTTGCCCACCCCTACCCGTCCACCGCGTGGCTCGAACGAGTGGCGTGTCACCGGACGCTGACGTTCAGCGTCCGGCCGTGGGCTCCTCGCCGTCGCCGTCCTCGTCGCCCTGGGTGTCGGCCAGTACCGGCGAGCCGTGGTGCGACCAGATCTTCCAGCCGTCCACTGTGCGTCGGAACACATTCGTGGCGACCACCAGCTGCCCGACCAGCGGGCCGAGCTCGCCGTCCTCCTCCGCGGGGCCGCCGCTGAGGATGTTCTCGGTGCAGGTCACCAGGGCGGTGTCGTCCTCGACCGCCACCTCGACGTCGGTGAGGAAGAACTGGATGTACTCGGTGTTCGCCATGATCACCGCATAGGAGCGGAGCACCTCGCTGTGGCCGCGCAGCACCGGCCAGCCGGGGTGCACACAGCTCACGTCGCCCTCCAGCCACAGACCGGACAGGGCTTCGAAATCTCCCTGCTCCATGGCCTCGTAGAGGGCGGTGTTGGCCAGCTCGACCTGTTCGCGGTCCGTCCGGGCCGCGCTCACCCGGTCGCCCCGGTGCGCTCCGCGCCCTCGACGGCGCGGGCCACCCGCACCGCGTCCGCGGTGGCCCGTACCTCGTGCACCCGGACGGCCCAGGCGCCCTCGCGGGCCGCTATCGCCGAGACGGCGGCGGTGGCCGCGTCCCGCTCCCGGGCGGGCGGCGGGCTGCCCTCACCCCCGGAGAGCACCTGTCCGAGGAACCGTTTGCGCGAGGCGGCCACCAGCAGCGGACGGCCCAGGCCGCGCAGCTCGCGCAGCCGGGCGACCAGGGCCAGGTCGTGCTCGGCGTTCTTGGCGAAGCCCAGTCCCGGGTCGATCACCACGCGCTCGGCGGCGACCCCGCCGGCGACGACGGCGTCCAGCCGCTCGCGCAGCTCGGCCAGGACCTCTCCGACGACGTCCCGGTAGACGGCGCGGCTGTTCATGCCGGCGCTGAACCCGCGCCAGTGCATCACCACGAACGGCACCCCGGCCGCCGCGACGGCCGGCACCATCGCGGGGTCCGCGAGACCGCCGCTCACATCGTTGACCAGCACCGCTCCGGCGGCGACGGCCTGTTCGGCGACCGAGGCGCGCATGGTGTCCACGGAGACCACGACGCCCTCGGCGGACAGGTCCCGGACCACCGGGATCACCCGGCGCAGTTCCTCGTCCTCGTCGACCCGGCTGGCCCCCGGACGGGTCGACTCGCCGCCGACGTCGACCAGGTCGGCGCCTTCGGCCGCCAGGCCGAGGCCGCGCTTGACCGCGGCGGCGGTGTCGAACCAGCGACCGCCGTCGGAGAACGAGTCGGGCGTGACGTTCACCACGCCCATGACCGCACAGCGGTCCCACTCCGGAAGACCGGCCACGCGGCCCCGCAACGTACTCATGCCCCCAGCGTAGAGCGCATGGCCTGCTCCGGTACCCGTCGGGGGCGGGGCCTTCCGCCCCGCGGACTTTGCCTATGCCGCCTGCGGCTCGCGCTCCGCGGTCGGCGCCGTGGACAGGTGGGCGCAGGGGCGCGCCCGGCGGGAGCCGGGGCGGCGGGTGAAGGGCCGCGGCAGGGCCAGGGTGACGAAGCCCTCGGCCTGCATCGCGGCGAAGCCGATCCGCGGCAGGTCGCGGGTGTTGCGGAAGACCAGGAAGCGGGGCTCCCAGGACGGCCGGAACTTCGCGTTGAACTTGTACAGCGACTCGATCTGGAACCAGCGGGAGAGGAACACCAGCAGTCCGCGCCAGCCGCGCAGCACCGGCCCGGCCCCCAGCCGCTCGCCCCGGGCGAGCGCCGAGCGGAACATGGCGAAGTTCAGCGACACCCGCTGCACCCCGAGGCCGGAGGCGGCCTGCAGGGCGGCCACGATCAGCAGCTCGTTCATCCCGGGGTCGGCCGAGCGGTCGCGGCGCATCAGGTCCAGGGACATTCCGTGGTCACCCCACGGGACGAAGTGGAGGACGGCCTTCAGGTCGCCGTACGGGCCGTTCCCGCCGTCCTCGCCGGTCTTGTGGGCGGTGGCGATGACGCAGTCGCCGTCGGCCGGGTCGCCGATCCGGCCGAGCGCCATGGAGAAGCCGCGCTCGGTGTCGGTGCCGCGCCAGTCGGCGGCGGCCCGCTGGATGCGCTCCAGTTCCTCCGGGCGGAGGTCGGCTATCCGCCGCACGCGGGTCTCGTAGCCGTTGCGCTCGATCCGCTTGACCATCTGCCGGACGTTGCGCATGGCCCGTCCGGACAGGGTGAAGTCGGCGACCTCGACCACGGCTTCGTCGCCGAGCTCCAGGGCGTCCAGGCCGGTCTCCCGGGTCCAGACCTCGCCGCCGGTCTCGCTGCACCCCATGACGGCCGGGGTCCAGGAGTGCACCCGGGCGTGCTCCATGAAGCGTTCGATGGCCCCGGGCCAGGCCTCGACGTCGCCGATCGGGTCGCCGCTGGCCAGCATCACGCCGGAGACCACCCGGTAGCAGACGGCCGCCTTGCCGCTGGGGGAGAAGACCACGCCCTTGTCCCGGCGGAGGGCGAAGTGGCCCAGGGAGTCCCGGCCGCCGTGCCGTTCCAGCAGGTCCCGCAGGCGGGTCTCGTCGTCGTCGGTGAGCCGGGCGGCCGGGTTCTCCGGCCGCAGGGCGAGGTAGCTGGTGGTGACGGCGGTGAGCAGGCCGAGCGCGCCGAGCGAGTAGCCGACCGTCCAGGAGACCCCGCCGGTGTAGCCGACCGGGCCCTCGAAGCCGAACAGGCCGTACAGGACGTGCTCCAGGCGTTCGGTGAAGCCGGGCTCGCCGACGACCCGGCCGGGGTGGGAGCTGACGATCAGCATGCCGAGGCCGACGCTGCCGGAGCCGAGCAGGGCGAAGTTGGCCAGGGCCTTCCAGCGGCTCCTCGGGTCCGGGAGCGCGGCGAACTCCCGCCGGTGGCGCAGCAGCAGGGCCAGCAGCGCGAGCGAGAGGAGCGTGCCGCAGAGCGAGTGGCGGTAGACGTACTGGGCCACCGCGCCGACGGGCAGCAGGACGACGGCCGCGACCCAGGCGCGCCGCTTGCGCCGTTTGAGGGCGTGGGCGAGGAGGAGGAGCAGGACGCCCGCGCAGATCGCCATGGCCGCGGTGAACGGGCCCAGGGTGCCGGGCAGGACTTCGGCGGCGGCGTGCATCCGGCTGTGCCGGAAGCGGGGGAAGACTCCGGCGGCGATGTCGAGGAGGCCCAGGAGCGTGCAGGCGGTGCCGATGAGGCCGGGCACCTTCTCGGGGCGGGGTCCTCGCAGCACCCGGCGCACCGTTGCGAACCGCGCCGGAACCTCTTCGGACTTTTCGCCATCTATCCTGACAGACATCGCTTCCCGTTAGCTCCGTCGAGAACTTTTGCGGCCGTTGGTCGCGCCTCCCGGACCAGGTGCGCCCTGTAGGACGCCGGCATCCGGGCCCGGGTTCCCCCTGTCGGGCGTTCCGTCCGAAAGGGGTCCTTATTGCACCTCAGGGGAGGCACTGCCGCCGCGACACGGATGCCGGGTCGCCTTCGAGAAAGCTTCATATGGCCCTCACCAGCAAGAGGCTTCTGATGCTGGCCGTCGTCGTGGCGGTTTCGGTGTTCACCGTGACCGTCTGGTTATGGCCACGGCTCGCGCGGCGCAGCGTACCTGCCGTGCTGGGCCGGATCGGCATTCTGCTCGGTACGCAGCTGTCGATCCTGGCGGCGGGGGGTGTGGCGGCCAACCTGTATTTCGGCTTTTACAGCTCATGGGCGGATCTGCTGGGCACCGAACAGGAGATGGGCGTCGTCGTCGATCACGACGGGACGGGCACGGGACGCCTGGTGGTGCGGGGCACTCGGAGCGTGGGGCTGCCGGACGGCGGCGATCCGGGGAAAGCCGGCCGGGTCGACCGGGTGACGATCACGGGCGAGAGCACGGGAATTACGGCATCCGCCTATGTGTATCTTCCTCCGCAGTATTTCCGGTCCCGGCACGCAGGCCGGAAATTCCCGGCTGCTCTCGTGCTGACCGGTTTTCCCGGTACGGCGGAGAATCTCATCACCCGGCTGCGGTATCCGCAGACGGCCGCCCGGCTGATCGAACGGGGCACGATGCGGCCCACCGTGCTGGTCCTGGCCCGTCCGACCGTCGCGCCGCCCCGGGACACCGAGTGCATGGACGTGCCCGGCGGGCCGCAGGCCGAGACCTTCTTCACCGAGGACCTGCGCCGGGCGGTGGCGGAGCACTACCGGGTCGGCGGCCGGGCCCGGAACTGGGGCGTCATCGGCAACTCCACCGGGGGGTACTGCGCGCTGAAGATGGCGCTGCGCCGCCCCGGTGCCTTCTCGGCCGCGGCGGGGCTCTCCAACGCGTACCGGGCGCCCTCCGACGCGACCACCGGGGATCTCTTCGGCGGCAGCAGGAAGCTGGAGCGGGAGAACGACCTGCTGTGGCGGCTGGCGCACCGGCCGATGCCGCCGGTCTCGGTGCTGCTGGGCACCAGCCGGAGCGGGGAGGACAACTACGCCGACGCCCGGGCGTTCATCGCGCGGGCGAAGCGGCCGCTGCGGGTGTCGTCGATCGTCCTGGAATCCGGCGGGCACAACTTCAGCACCTGGAGCCGTGAGGTGCCTCCGGCGCTCGACTGGCTGACGCGCCGTCTCCGGGTGCCGGGGCCCGGGGACTGAGCAGGCCCGGGGACCGACCGGGAGCGGTGGCCGGCCAGGGAAGGGAAGGGGCCGGCCGGGTCCCGCGGGGGCTGTCGTCCGTCGGTGCTCCGGGGCAGGACGCCCCGAGCGGCCGCCCGGTGCTCCGCGGCGGCCGGGTCAGGCGCCGCCCACCGTCTCCAGGTCCACCTCGGCCCGGGGGATGGCGTTCGCGTCCGCGTCGATCGAGCGGCGGAGCGCCTCGTGGAGGCGGGCCGGGGTGAGGACACCGAGGAAGCGGTCGCCCTCCAGGACGGCGATCCAGCCCGCGTCGTGCTGGAGCATGGTGCTGAACGCCTGCTTCAGGGAGGCGCCGACGGGCAGCCAGGCGTCCATCCGGCGGGCGTGCTCGCGGACCGTGCCCGTCGCTCCCGAGGCCGCCGCCTCCCGGGAGAGCCAGCCGTGCAGGCCGTCGGAGTCGTCCAGGACCACGGCCCAGCGCGCGCCGTCCGCCGTCAGCCGGGCGGCGGCCGCGGACAGCGGGTCGTCGAGGTGGACGACCGGCGGCTGTTCGAGGTCCCCCGGCTCGATGGTGGTGACCGACAGCCGCTTCAGGCCCCGGTCGGCGCCGACGAAGTCGGCCACGTACGGCGTGGCGGGGGCACCCAGTACGGCCGCCGGCGGGGCGAACTGTTCGATCCGGCCCTGGCCGTAGACGGCGATGCGGTCGCCCAGCCGTACGGCCTCCTCGATGTCGTGCGTCACGAAGAGGACGGTCTTGCGGACGGTCGCCTGGAGCTTCAGGAACTCGTTCTGCAGGTGCTCGCGCACCACCGGGTCGACCGCGCCGAACGGTTCGTCCATCAGGAGGACGGGCGGGTCCGCGGCGAGGGCGCGGGCCACGCCGACGCGTTGGCGCTGGCCGCCGGAGAGCTGGTCCGGGTAGCGGTCGCCGTAGACGGACGGGTCGAGGCCGACCAGGTCGAGCAGTTCGGCCGCGCGCTGGCGGCCCTCCTTGCGGGGCCGGCCGAGCAGGTGCGGCACGGTGGCGGTGTTGTCCAGCACCGTCTTGTGCGGGAACAGCCCGACCTGCTGGATGACGTAGCCGATCCGGCGGCGCAGCCGCACCGGGTCGACGGTCGCGATGTCCTCGCCGTCCAGCAGGATGCGGCCCGCGGTGGGCTCGATCAGCCGGTTCACCATCTTCATGGTGGTGGTCTTGCCGCAGCCGGACGGTCCGACGAGCGTGACCAACTCCCCCTCGGCGACCTCGAAGGACAGGTCGTCGACGGCGGTGGTGCCGTCGTCGTAGCGCTTGGTGACGTGCTCGAAGCGGATCATGGCTCCCCATTGTGGCCGGTCAGGGCCCGGTTCTTGTGAAGAACACATTGCGGCGGTGTGGGTGTTCTCACCGATTGTCAGCCCTTGGGGATAGGGTCGCCAGGCGCTGTCACGCCGAGCGAGGGAAAGGGGGCGCGCATGGGTGCGCGGAGCTGTCTGGCGGCCAATGACTGGATATGCGGCGAATACCTCCGTTCGCGGAGCGAGGAGCTGGTCGACGCCACGCTCCAGCACGTCGGAATCGCCCTCGCGTCGGTCGCCCTCGGTCTGCTGATCGCCTTCCCGCTGGCGCTGCTCGCCCGTCGCCGGGCCTTCGCCGGGCCGGTGCTGGCGCTGACGACCGTGCTGTACACCGTGCCGTCGCTGGCGATGTTCGCCCTGCTGATGCCGGTGTTCGGAGTCTCGGCCTCGGTCGTGGTGACGGGTCTGGTCCTCTACTCCCTGACCGTTCTGGTGCGGAACATCCTGGCGGGGCTGGCGGCGGTACCGGCCGAGACGCGGGAGGCCGCCCGGGGGATGGGCTACGGGCCGGGCCGCCTGCTGTTCGGCGTGGAGCTGCCGCTCGCGCTGCCCGCGCTGATGGCGGGGGTGCGCATCGCCACCGTCTCCGCGGTGTCGCTGACCACGGTCGGCGCGATCGTCGGGTACGGCGGCCTGGGCAATCTCATCTACGAGGGCATGGGCAGCAACTTCCGGGCCCAGGTGCTGACCGCGTCCGCCCTGTGCGTGGCGCTGGCGGTGCTGGCGGACGTTCTGCTGCTCGGCCTGCAGCGGCTGCTCACACCGTGGACGTCCGGCCGCGGGCGCATACGCGGCCGGATACGCACCGCCACTGCCACCGGCACCGGCCCCTCCACCGCCCGCCCGGCGAAGGCAGGCTGAGCGCATGGGGGCGATGGCGGAGGCCTGGAGCTGGCTGACGACGGCCGCGCACTGGGCGGGGGAGAACGGCGCGGGGCACCGGCTGTCCGAGCACCTCTTCCTGACGGCGGTCTGCCTGGGGCTGGCCTGCGCGGTGGCGCTGCCGCTCGGGCTCTGGCTCGGCCACATCGGACGGGGCGGGGCGCTGGCGGTCAACCTCTCCAACGCGGGCCGTGCCGTCCCGACGTTCGCCGTGCTGGTGCTGCTGACGCTCACCCCGCTCGGCCGGTACGGCGATGTGCCGACGATCATCGCGCTGGTGCTGTTCGCCGTACCGCCGCTGCTGACCAACGCCTACGTCGGCATGCGGGAGGCGGACCGCGACGTGGTGGAGGCGGCGCGCGGCATGGGGATGTCCGGCGTGCAGCTGCTGGTCCGGGTCGAACTCCCGCTGGCCTTCGCCCTGATCATGACCGGGGTGCGCTCCGCGGCGGTGCAGGTGGTCGCCACGGCGACGCTGGCGGCGCTGCCGGGCGGCGGCGGGCTCGGCCGCATCATCACCGCCGGCTTCAACACCTACGACACCCCCCAGGTGGTGGCCGGGGCGATCCTGGTCGCCGCGCTGGCCCTGCTCGTCGAGGCGCTGCTGGCGCTGGGGCAGTGGCTCTTCGACCCGATGCGGCGGCGGCGCGCCGCCGCCCCGGCCAAGGCCGTGGACACGACGACCCGTTGGAGGGTGGACGCATGAGCCCCGAGAACTCCGAGAGCACCGCCCCGGGAGCGGTGCGCGGCGCACGAGCGGCGGGCGCGGTGCTGGCCGCCGCGGCGCTGACGGCCGGGCTGGCCGGGTGCGGCGGCAAGAGCCTGGAGAGCCAGGGCGGCTCCGAGGGCGGCAAGGGGTCCGTGGTCGTCGGCTCGGCCGGCTTCACCGAGTCCACGATCCTGGCCGAGCTCTACGTCCGGCTGCTCGACGACGCCGGCTACCACGCGTCGGTCACCACGCTGAAGAACCGCGAACTGTACGAACCGGCCCTGGAGAAGGGCGACATCGACGTGGTGCCGGAGTACGCGGCCACGCTCGCCGAATTCCTCAACGCCAAGGAGAACGGCCCGAAGGCGAAGCCGATCGCGTCCAGCGACGCGGACCGGACCGTCGCGGCGCTGAAGAAGGTCGCCGCCGAGCGCGGACTGAAGGTTCTGCCGCACGGCGCGGCCACCGATCAGAACGCCTTCGCGGTGGCTGCGGAATTCGCCCGGAAGCACCACCTCAAAACCCTCTCCGACCTGGGGAAATCAAAGCTGGAGGTCAAACTCGCCGCCGGTGACGAGTGCGACGAGCGGCCGTTCTGCCGGCCGGGTCTGGAGAAGACCTACGGCATCGACATCACCGGGGTGGACCCCAAGGGCGTCAGCAGCCCGGCCTCGAAGCAGGCGGTCAAGGACGGCACGCATCAGATGATGCTGACCACGACCACCGACGCCACCCTGGACGACTTCGGCCTGATGCTGCTGAAGGACGACAAGCGGCTGCAGAACGCCGAGAACGTGCTGCCTGTGGTCAACGCCGAACAGGCCGGGGGCAAGGGCATCGAGGCCGCGCTCGGAAAGCTCACCCGGACGCTGACGACCGCCGATCTGATCGAACTCAACCGGAAGGTCGACGCGGAGCGGCAGAAGCCGAAGGATGTCGCCGCCGAGTACCTGGAACGGAAAGGGCTGCTGGGGAAGTAGCAGGAGTGACGCCGGGATTCGGGGGAACTAAGCGGAACGGGTTGCCGGGGAGGTATCCGGCCGAAAACAGATGGGCGGGCGGGTCCCCATACAGACCGCACGCACGGTAAGTTTCTGGCCATGCCACGTGGACGTCACCGCCATTCACCACCCCTGCACCGGCTTCTTCCCCCGACGTCGATCGCTGCCGCATCCGTTGTCTGCGCCGCCGGCGCCTGGCTGATAGGCGACGCTGTCGCGCTCCGTGTGCTGGTGGCGGGCACGGCCGCCCTCGGCATCGGCTGCGCGGCCCTGACACGGCAGTGGGACCGGGTCGCCGGCAAGCGGGTCGCCGAACTCACCGCGGCACGGGTCCGTGACGAGTGGCGCACCGACGAGCGGATCGCCGAGCTGGAAATTGACCTCGAGGAGTCGCGCGAGCTGCGCAGCGGCCTCGAGGGCAAGCTCCGGTCCAAGCGGGCCGAACTCGCCCGGCTGCGCAACGAGCACGCCGAACTCCTGCGCCGCTACGCCACGGCCGAGACCGAGCGGGCCAGCGCCCTGGAGGGCCGCCGGCAGCTCGCCCTGGAGTCCGGGGAGCCCGCAAAGGCGCTGTCCGCCGACTCCTCCGACCTGGACGCGAACGGCGCCCCCACGCCCAGCACTTATCTGAAGGCCGACCGCGCCCTGTCCGAACTCCTCCGCAACGGGGCCCGGCAGCAGGCGCAGCGCACCGTCGCGGCCGCCCGCCGGCGTGATCTCGCCGAGCGACGGGAGGCGGAGGAGCCCACGGGGAAGCACGCGGCGGCCGCCGGGACCTCCTCCCGTACGGCCGCCACCGACGACACCGCGGTGGAGAAGGGCCGTCGGCACAAGGTGGCCACGGCCTCCGCGGTCGCCCCGCCCGCACCGCTCCGCCGCCCGGCCGCGCCCGGTGTCGGCGGCTTCGACTTCTTCGGGACCCAGGGGCTGGACCAGGCCGTCCCGGCCGAGGACCGGCGCCCGGGACCGGCCGCCGCACCGGCCCCCGACGAGGACCTGGCCGACGTCGTCGGCGCCGAGGCGTTCGCCGAACACGAGGCGAACCGGGCGGAGGAGGCGACGGCGGCCGACGCGGAGGAGACCGAAGCGCCGGGGGCGTTGCCGGCCGCTGCGCGCGCCGAGGACGTGGACGGGGCCGGTACGGACAGGGCCGGTGCGGACGGTGCCGGTGCGGACGGCGCCCGGCCGGGAGCCGCCGCGGACACCGTCGGGGAGTCGGCCGAGGGCACGGACGGAGCGGGGAACACGTCCGGTGCCACGGGTGAGTCGGGTGAGGTCATCGACCTCACCGAGTACGACGAGACCGAGCAGATCGACCTCCGGCGGCTGCGGCGGGTCCGTACGTCCTGATTCCTCGGAAGTGACGTCGGCGCCGGTGTCCCGTCCCCATGGGGGGTGGAGGACACCGGCGCCGACGCATCTGCCGGACATCACCTGCCGGACGTCATCCGCCGGGCGTCACATGCCGGGCATCACATGCCGGGCATCACATGCCGGGCATCACTTGTCGATGTCGCCGACGACGAAGAACAGCGAGCCGAGGATCGCGACCATGTCGGCCACCAGAGTCCCCGGCAGCAGCTCGGTCAGCGCCTGGATGTTGTTGTACGACGCCGAGCGCAGCTTCAGCCGGTACGGCGTCTTCTCGCCCTTCGACACCAGGTAGTAGCCGTTGATCCCCAGCGGGTTCTCGGTCCACGCGTAGGTGTGGCCCTCCGGGGCCTTCAGCACCTTCGGCAGCCGCTGGTTGATCGGCCCCTGCGGCAGCTCCTCGATCCGGTCGAGGCAGGCCTCGGCGAGCTCCAGCGAGTTGTGCGTCTGGTCCAGCAGGCACTCGAAGCGCGCCAGGCAGTCGCCCTCGGTGCGGGTGGGGACCCGCAGGACGTCCCGCAGCTCCCCGTAGGCGAGGTACGGCTCGTCGCGCCGCAGGTCGAAGTCGACGCCGGAGCCGCGGGCGATCGGTCCGCTCACCCCGTAGGCGTGCACCGTCTGCGGGGTCAGCACGCCGACCCCGCGGGTCCGGCCCCGGAAGATCTCGTTGCCGAGGACCAGCCGGTCGAAGACGTCCATCCGCGAACGGCAGGCGGCGACCGCGTGCCGCGCCCGGCCCAGCCAGCCGGCCGGGAGGTCCTCCTTGAGCCCGCCGACCCGGTTGAACATGTAGTGCATGCGCCCGCCGGAGATCTCCTCCATGACGTGCTGCAGCTCCTCGCGCTCGCTGAACGCGTGGAAGATCGGGGTGATTCCGCCCAGTTCGAGCGGATATGAGCCGAGGAACATCAGGTGGTTGAGCACCCGGTTCAGCTCGGCGAGCAGCGTACGGGTCCAGACGGCGCGCTCCGGCACCTCCATGCCCAGCATCCGCTCGACGGCGAGGACGACGCCCAGCTCGTTGGAGAAGGCCGACAGCCAGTCGTGACGGTTGGCGAGCATGATGATCTGGCGGTAGTCGCGCGCCTCGAACAGCTTCTCCGCACCGCGGTGCATGTAGCCGATCACCGGTTCCGCGTGCTGGATCCGTTCGCCGTCGAGCACCAGCCGCAGGCGCAGCACCCCGTGCGTGGACGGGTGCTGCGGCCCGATGTTGAGCACCATGTCCGTGCTCTCCGCCGCACCGCCGATCCCGACTGTCGTCTCCGTCATGGGAACAGTCTCGCAGCTCCCCCGGCCGCCTACGCTGGTGGCCATGGATACGGGGACGGGGCCCGTACCGGAACCGGGGACGGAGCGGACATGGGCGGGGACAGCGGAAGAAACACCGCGGGGGACGGCGGCGGGACCACCGTCGGGGACCTCGGCGGGGACGTCGGCGGGGAGACCGGTGCTGGGGAGAGCAGCGTCGGGGAGAGCGGGATCGGGGACCCCGGCATCTCGGAGGGCGGCGCCGCGGACACCGGCGTGGGGGAGACCGGCGTCGGAGCGGCCGGCGGAGACGCGGCCGATGGAGATGCGGCCGGGGGCGCCCGCGGGGACGCCGTCGGGGACATCGAGTCCGGCACCGGAGCGGGATGGACCGGCCTGCCGCGGGCCCTGCTGACGTTGCGGCGGCTGGTGCTGGTGGTAACGCTGGTGCCGCTCGCGGTCGCCGCCGCGGCGGTGCTGCTGCCGCTGGCCGGCCCCGGCTGGGCCGCGCTCGCCGCGCTGCCGCCGCTGGCCCTCACGGCCTGGGGCTGGTGGCTGCTGGAGCGCAACTGGCGCTCCTGGCGCTATGCGGAGCGCGCCGACGACCTGCTGATCAGCCGCGGGGTGCTGTGGCGGGAGACCACGGTCGTCCCGTACGGGCGGATGCAGCTCGTCGAGGTCATGTCGGGGCCGCTGGCACGGCGCTTCGGGCTGGCGAGCGTGCAGCTGCACACCGCGGCCGCCGCGAGCGACGCCCGGATCCCGGGGGTGCTCCCCGAGGAGGCCTCGCGGCTGCGGGAGCGCCTCACGGAGCTCGGCCAGGCCCGATCGGCGGGGCTGTGAGCGGGACGGAGGCGGTACCGCCGGAGGCAGCCCCTCCGCCGGAAACCGCCCGCCTACCGGAAACCGCCCGTCTACCGGAGGCCGCCTCTCCGCCGGAGGCCGCCCCTCCGGCGGCGGGCGGGGTGGAGCGGCGGCTGCACCCCGTCACCCCGCTGCGCCGCGCCTGGGCGCCGTTCGCGGTCGCGGCCGGTGTGGCCGTCCACGACCTGGACCAGGCCCGGCGGTGGATCACCGGGCTCTCCGTCGAGCTGACGCTGCTGGGGCTCGCCGTGCTGGTCCCGGTGGCCGGCGCGTACGGCTTCCTGTCCTGGTGGTTCACCCACTTCTCGGTCACCGACACCGAGCTGCGGATCCGTACCGGGCTGGTCTTCCGGCGGGTGGCGCACATCCGGCTGGACCGGCTCCAGGCGGTCGACGTCACCCAGCCGCTGTTCGCCCGCTTCCTGGGCGTGGCCAAGCTCAAGCTCGACGTGATCGGCACCGAGGACAAGGACGAGCTGGCGTTCCTCAGCGAGCGGGACGCCCGGGCGCTCCGCGCCGAACTGCTGGCGCGCGCCGCCGGTATCGCCCCGGAGGCGGTCCACGCGGCCGGTGAGGCCCCGGTGCGGCAGCTGGTCCGGGTCGATCCCAAGGACCTCGCCGTGTCGCTGCTGCTGATGGTGAGCACCTGGGGAGCGCTCGTCGTCGCGGTCGCCGGGCCGCCGCTGGTGTGGCTGCTGAGCGGCAGCATCTGGGTGGCCCTGGCGACCGGGCTGCCCTTCCTGGGCGGGGTGTGGGCGAGCAGCGCCGGACGGTACATCGCCGAGTACGACTGGACGGTCGGCGAGTCGCCGGACGGGCTGCGGCTCGACCACGGGCTGCTCGACCGCGAGCACGAGACGGTGCCGCCGGGCCGGGTGCAGACCGTGCGGATCGTCGAGCCTCTGCTGTGGCGGCGCCGCGGCTGGGTCCGGGTCGAACTGGACGTGGCCGGTTCCAAGAACGGCGTTCTGCTGCCGGTCGCCGACCGGGCGGTCGCCGCCCGGATCGTCGGCCGGGTGCTGCCGGGCGTCGACGTGGAGGCGGTGACGGCGGCACTGGAGCCGGCGCCGTCACGGGCCCGGTGGTGCGTCCCGGCGTGGTGGCGGGGCTACGGCTTCACCGTCGACGCGACGGTCTTCGCCGCCCGGCACGGGCTGCTCGGCCGCTCGCTCGCCCTGGTCCCGCACGCGAAGGTGCAGAGCGTCCGGCGCACCCAGGGGCCGTGGGAGCGGCGGCGCGGGCTCGCGGACGTGGTGGTGGACACCGGCGCCGACAAGTCGGTGACGGCCCGGCTCCGCGACGCCGACGAGGCCACCCGGATCCTGTCCGCCCAGGCGGACCGCTCCCGCACCGGCCGTCGCGAGGCGCTGCCCGACCGCTGGATGACGGGCGGCGCGGCGTAGCGGGGCGCTCACCGGGGTGCCGGCCGTCGGCTCCGGGGCCGTTCCGGGGGCCGCGGACCGGTCCGGAGGGCGCCGCGGCGGTCGATGGCCCGTCGAGGAGAGCCGGGCGGGCCCGCAGAGGAGAGCCGTGCGTCGGCGCGGGCTGCGCGCCGGAGGTGTCAGCGGGCGACCGGCTGGATCAGCCAGCCGAACGCACCCAGCCCGGAGGGGTCGGTGAGCTCGGCCGCCTCGCCCGCCGAGCTCAGCGCCCTGACGTACGCGCCGGGGTCCGTGGACGCGAGCGCCAGCGGCGGCCGGCGGCCGTCCACCCCGAGGGCGTGCAGCGCGTCCCGCTGGGTGAGCAGGGACGGGCCGCCGCTGAGCAGCGCGGCGCCGTCGAGTGCGCCCGCTCCCGTCGTCGGGCCCGCCTTCGTCGTCGGATCGGCCTCCGCCGCCGGGCGGGCCTCTGCCACCGGACCGGCCTCCGCCACCGGACCGGCCTCCGCCACCGGACCGGCCTCCGCCACCGGGCGGGCCTCCGCCGTCAGGTCGGCCTCCGTCACCGGGTCGGCGTCCCTCACCGCGGCGCCCGTCATCGCGGCGCGCGCTGCCGTGGAGTCGACCGCCGCGGTGCCCGTCACCGCGGCCCCCGCCTCCGCGCAGGCGTCGAGGGCCACATGGGCCGTGATGTCGCAGGAGCCGTCCGGGACCGGGCGGACCTCGCGGCCGTCGCGGAAGCCGGTCAGGGTGCCGAAGAGCGGCCGGTCCTCGCGGGTGTGGGCGTAGTCGACGGCGACGGCCACTCCGTGCCGCAGACAGGCGACCGCCCGCGCCCAGGCCTCGTCCCGGGGCGCGCCGATCTCCGCCCGCAGCCCCGGTTCGGCCCGCAGCCCCGGTTCGGCCCGGAGCGCGGGTGTGTCCGGAGACCCTGGACCGACCCCCGGCTCCGCGCCCGTCGGCTCCGTCTCTGCCCCGTTCTCCGCGCCCGCCGGCTCCGCGCCCGCCCCGTTCTCCGTCCCCGCCCACGGCCCGGGTACGCCCCCCGCCCGGCCACCCGCAGCCGGTTCCGCTTCCGTCCCCGTGCCGCCGGCCGTTCGGTGCGCCGTGTCCGGTTCCGCTTTCGCGGCCGGCGGCCACCAGCGCGTCAGCCAGGCGGCGTCCGCACCGGAGACGGCCTCGCCCGGGGACTCCTCCCCGTCGGCCGCGACGAGGACCCGGCGCAGCACTCCGTCCGGTCCGGCCTCGGCCACCTCCAGCGGCACGTTGTCCAGCCACTCGTTGGCGAACACCAGACCGGTCACGGAGCCCGGCTCCGGCAGCTCGTCGTGCCAGGCGATGCGGGGGTCGAGCCCTTCCGGCCGGGCCGCGCGTTCCACGGCGTACGGCCGCAGCCGTGCGCCGAGCTCCGGGGACACCTGCGCCAGCACGCCCTCCAGAAGCTCGCCGCGGCCTGCCCCGACGTCCACCAGCGCCAGCGCCTCCGGCCCGCCGAGCGCCTCGTCGGTCCGTCGCAGCAGCTCGGCCACGGCCGAGGCGAAGAGCGGGGAGGCGTGCACCGAGGTGCGGAAGTGCGCGTCGGGGCGCTCCCGGACGAAGAAACCCTCCGGCCCGTACAGCGCCGTACCGGCCGCCTCCCGCCATCCCCGCCACTGCCGCGTGTCGTTCACCACGCCCCCACCGTAGAGGTGTCCGCGCAGGCCACCGCACGGGGCGGGCACCGCCCTGTGCCCCGGGGCGTACGCCGGACCTCTCCACCTTCAGGAGTATGCGTCCGCTCAGTAATCGGCCCTCCGGTTGACCCCGGCACGTACCCGGCGTGCCTACGCTGGGTGACGTGCAGCGCCTCTATGACTTCCTCCGCAGACACCCGACCGGGGTCGACACCTTCTGGGCCCTCCCCGTGGTCGGGCTCAGCGGTCTGTGGCTGGCGGAGGGCACGTTCGAAGCGAACTCGCGCTTCGTCGCGGTCCTGACGGTGTTCGCCCTCGGCACGGTGATCGCGCTGCGCCGCCGTGCCCCGGAGAAGATGCTGCTGCTGGCCGCCGCGACGGGCGTGGCGCAGCTGATCTTCGGGATCGAGGAGAACCCGAGCAACTTCGGGATGCTGGTCATCATCTACACCGCGGCCGCCAACGGCGCCGGCTGGGCGTCCCGCTTCGCGCTGGTCGGCGGCCTGCTCGCACCCACCCTCTCGCTGACGCGCTCGCCGGACGACTTCCCCGGCGCGTCGCGGATCGTCGGCATCGTCTTCCTCACGGTGCCGTTCGCGCTGGCCTGGGTGCTCGGGGACTCCATCCGGACCCGGCGGGCGTACTACGCGCAGCTGGAGGAGCGTGCCGCCCGGCTGGAGAAGGAGCGCGAGGCGCAGTCGAAGATGGCCGTCGCCGCCGAGCGGGCCCGGATCGCCCGCGAGCTGCACGACGTGGTGGCGCACAACGTCTCGGTGATGGTCGTCCAGGCCGACGGCGCCGCCTATGTCCTGGACGCCGCCCCCGACCAGGCGAAACAGGCGTTGGCCACGATCTCCGGCACCGGCCGCCAGGCGCTGGCGGAGATGCGCCGGCTGTTGGGCGTGCTGCGCACCGGCGAGCCCGGCGAGGGGCGCGACTACGTGCCGCAGCCCGACGTGGGCCAGCTCGACGACCTCATCGAGCAGGTCCGGGGGGCCGGGCTCGCCGTGGACTTCACGGTCGAGGGCAGCCCGCGGCCGCTGCCCAGCGGTGTCGAGCTGACCGCGTACCGGATCGTGCAGGAGGCGCTCACCAACACCCGCAAGCACGGCGGCCCCGAGGCGGGCGCCACCGTCCGCCTCACCTACGGGGACGCCGAGCTGGACCTGCTCGTCGAGGACGACGGGCGGGGCGCCCAGCAGGAGCTGTACACCGAGGGCGGTGCCGACGGACTCGGCCACGGGCTGATCGGTATGCGGGAGCGGGTCGGTATGGTCGGCGGTCGGCTCGACGCCGGACCGCGGCCCGGCGGGGGTTTCCGGATCAGCGCGGTGCTGCCGATGAAACCTGCCCACTGACCCGCCACGGGACGATCGGGACGCGCACTGATCGCCGATCGGCCCGCACCCGTATCCCTGCCCGTACCGCCCGTACCGCCCGCACCGCCCGTCCGGGACCCGGACCCGAACTCCTACCCGCGCGGCCACCGAACCGGGAGCCGTGCCACCCGCCCCGCCACGAAAGGGACACCGCAGATGTCGATCCGCGTGATGCTCGTCGACGACCAGGTGCTGCTGCGCACCGGGTTCCGCATGGTGCTGCAGGCGCAGCCCGACATGGAGGTCGTCGCCGAGGCCGGGGACGGCGCCGAGGCCCTGGAGGTGCTGCGCGCCCAGCCGGTGGACGTCGTGCTGATGGACGTCCGCATGCCGCGGATGGACGGGGTGGAGTCGACCCGGCGCATCTGCGAGGGGGCCGGCCAGGGCGGCTCGTCCACGCCCCGGGTGCTGATTCTGACCACGTTCGACCTCGACGAGTACGCCTTCTCCGCGCTGAAGGTCGGGGCGAGCGGCTTCATGCTCAAGGACGTACCGCCGGACGAGCTGCTGGCCGCGATCCGCGCGGTGCACAGCGGTGACGCGGTCGTCGCGCCGAGCACCACCCGCAGGCTGCTGGACCGGTTCAGCCCGATGCTGCCGAGCGCCGCCGCCGAGCCGGCCGCGGCCGAACTCCAGCGGCTCACCGACCGGGAGCGCGAGGTCCTGCTGCTCGTGGCGCAGGGGCTGTCGAACGGCGAGATCGCCGGCCGGCTCGTCCTCTCGGAGGCCACCGTCAAGACGCATGTGGGACGCATCCTGGCGAAGCTGGGGCTGCGGGACCGGGTGCAGGCGGTGGTGCTGGCCTACGAGACGGGGCTGGTCCGCGCGGGCGGCGGGGGCGGGCAGTAGGGCACCGGGCGCGGCTTCCGCGGGTACGCCGCTCGGCCGGACCGGCCGGCAGTCCCGCGGCCGGCAGTCCCCCGGCCGGGTCCGCCCGCGCCGGTCAGCGCAGCATGCTCTCCGGTCAGCGCAGCATGCTCTCCAGGAAGTCCGTGCCCAGCCGGGCCACCACGGGCAGATCCAGCTCGTAGAGGACGTACCGGCCGCGGCGGCGCGTGGCCAGCAGCCCGGCCTTCTTCAGGACCGCCAGGTGCCGGGAGACCTCGGGCGCGGAGAGGTCGTAGGCGAAGGCGAGTTCGCCCGTCGTGTGGGGGCCGCGGGCCAGGGTGCGGCACAGGCGCATCCGGACCGGGTGCGCCACGGCGTCCAGCCGCCGGCCGACCGTCTCCGGGGAGAGCGCCCGCGGTTCCTCGTCGCCGCGCGTGGCGACCGGGTAGTGGACGACGGGCCGCCACCCCGGGGCGTGCACCACGATGAGGTGGGGCCGGCCGAAGACGGTCGGCAGGAAGGTGAGGCCGTCCGTGGTGGACGTCGCCGCGTCCTGGAGCTTGTCGACCACGATGCGGGAGCGTGCGGCGTCCAGGGTGACCGCGGGCGAGACGGCCGTCAGGGCCTCGGCGAGGCCGTGCCGGGCCAGCAACTGGGTCTTGTGCCGGGCGTCCGCGGCGAGCCGGACCCGTACCTGCTGCCAGACGTCGGCGAAGAACGCCTGCTCGCAGTCCTCCAACAGCCTGCGCAGCCAGGCCCGTACGGCCGGCGGATCGGCCAGCAGCCGGTCGGCGAAGGCCGACTGGAGCGGGCCGCGGGCGGAGGCCAGGGCCCGTACCCGGTCCCGGTCGGCGCTGTCGCTCAGCGGCTCCGGACGGCGCCGGCTGTACTCGCGCGAGCAGGTGATCTCCAACGCGGCGTGCACGAAGGTCTCGTCGTCCAGCCGGTCCAGCGTGTCGAGGTCCTCGGTCAGGGTGTCGCCCGGCGCGTTCGGCAGCAGGATGTCCGCCCGGGTGGAGCGCCACAGGAACTCCGCTTCGATCAGCCGGTCGGCGAGGTCCGGGGGCAGCGCGGCGGCGATCGCGGTGAGCCGGCCGTGGCGGTCGGCATGGTGTGCGGGCTCGGCGAGGGCGTGCAGGATCGCGGCCAGTTCGGCCAGCGGGGACGGCGCGAACACGATCCGCTCGGGAGGCAGCCCCGCTATGCCGATGATCAGGCTCATGCCCTCATCGTGCCCGGCGGGCGGGCACCGGCGGCATCGATTGACGATGCGCGTCAATCGGCGTGCGGGACGGCACGGGGCGCGCCCAGGCTGGTGGAACACCCCCGGCCCGCCGACTCCGGCGTACGGCCGGGCCGTTCTCCCCGTCCCGTCAGGACGGGGTCACCCGTCGACGCGGAGGATTCCCGTGAGCATCACCCAGCAGTACGCACTCGACCTCCACCGGGCCGCCCGGCGGGGCGATCCGGCACCGCCCGCACCCGGCGCCGCCGAGGCGCGCGTGCTCCATGCCTTCCGCGAGGTCCGGCGCTTCCGGGCGGCCGTCGAACGGACCCTGGGCCGGACGGATCCGACGGATCCGACGGGCCCGGAGCACGGTCGCGCCGCGGAGCGTACGGGCGGAGGCACGGGGGATGCCGCGGGGCGGACCGGCCCGGACGGCAGGAGCGGCAGCGTCGGCAGCGCCCGGCCGCAGTCCTCACGGTGACCGCGGCGGTTCCCCCGCGCCGGACGGGATCCGCTCCGGCTCACCGGACGGGATCCGCGCCAGGAACTCCGCGACCGCCGTCGCCACGTCCGACGGCCGCCACGCCAGACCGGGAGCGGTGACGGTCACCTCCGTCATCGCCGTGCCCGGCACCGGTGCCTCCTCCCAGGTCCGGAAGAGGGCCGTGCCGGTCTCCTCCGCCTGCCGCACCGCGGCCTCGGTCAGCACATCGGCCGGGTGCGGGAGCCACACCTGGAACTGGTGGGTGTGCGGGGGGTCCGGACGCAGCCGGAACCAGGGCACCCCCGCGCCGGCCAGCGCGTCCGCCAGAGCCCGGGCGACGACTTGGGCGTGCGCCACGTACTCGGGCAGCCGCGGCAGTTCCCGGTCCAGCCCGACGAGCGCCGCGAGCGCGGCCGGCCACTGCTGGAACGGCACTCCGCCGTACCGGTGGCGCCAGGCCCTGGCCTCGTCGACCAGGGTCGCCGGGCCGGCCAGTGCGGCGCCGGAGAGGCCGCCCAGGGACTTGTAGAAGGAGACGTACACGCTGTCGGCGAGCGCGGTGATCTCCGGGAGCGTGCGCCCGAAGTGCGGGGTGCACTCCCAGAGCCGCGCGCCGTCGAGGTGCACCACTGCATCGCGTTCCCGGGCGGCCTCCACCACCTCCGTCAGCTCCTCCCAGGTGGGCAGCACGAAACCCGCGTCGCGCAGCGGCAGCTCCAGCATCAGGGCGCCGAACGGCTCGTCCAGATCCCGCACCTCGTCGGCGGTCGGCAGCCGGGGCCGGGTGGTCGGATGGACCGTGCGCAGCCCGGCGACCGCGGACAGCGCGCCCCGCTCCCACCGCTCGGGGTGCGCGAGCGGATGGAGCGCCACGGTGGCGTTGCCGGTGCGCCCGGCCCAGCAGCGGAGGGCGACCTGCTGCGCCATGGTGCCGGTCGGGAAGAACGCCGCGTCCTCGGTGCCCAGCAGTTCGGCGACCCGGCGCTCCAGGGCGGCGGTGACGCCGTCCCCGTAGACATCGGTCCAGTCGTCCAGGACGTACGCGGTGGGGGCCTCGGTGGCCAGCCGCGCCAGCCGCTCGGCGATGGTCTCCGCGGCCACGCCGTGCGTGAGCGTCCGCTCCGCGCGGTGCCAGGCCGTCAGCCTGCGCCGGAGCGCCGCGTCGGAGTGGTTCCCGAGGGCGGGTTCCTCGTGGGCGGGCTGCTCGTGGGCGGGCTCCTTGTGGGCGGGCTCCCCGGCGGTGCGCTCGTGGTCCGTGGCCGACGCCTCCGCCGCTGCCGCTCCGTGCGGCATGCCCGGGCCATGGTCCGTCGTGGGGGCGAGGTCCCCGGTCTCGTCCGTCATACGGCCGATGATGGCGCACCCCGGTCCCGCGAGCGCCGGAATTCCCGGCTGCCCGGCCCGGCTCGCACCGACCGGTGCCGGTCGGACGACCCGTCCCGCCGCGCTGCACGACCGGTCCCACACCCCCGCCCGCCGGTTGTCCACAGGCCGTGGACGGCGCGGAGGGCGGCGGAGGCACTCGCGTAGCATGGCCAGGACACGTCCGGTACCCCTGGCGGACTGGAACGGAAGGCCGTCCCCGCGTGAACGCACCCCATCATCCAGAGCCCAAGGACCGCCCCGCGCGACTGACCGTCGGCGTTGTCGGGGCGGGTCGCGTGGGGCCCGCGCTCGCCGCGGCCCTGCAGCTCGCCGGGCACCGCCCGGTGGCCGTCTCCGCCGTCTCCGACGCCTCGGTGCGCCGGGCCGGGGCGCTCCTCCCGGACGTCCCGGTCGTGGAGCCCGCGGAGGTGCTGCGGAACGCCGAGCTGGTCCTCCTCACCGTGCCCGACGACGCCCTCCCCGGCCTCGTCGAGGGCCTCGCGGAGACCGGTGCGGTGCGGCCCGGCCAGTTGCTGGTGCACACCTCCGGCCGGTACGGCACCGCCGTGCTGGAGCCGGCCCTGCGGGCCGGAGCCCTGCCGCTCGCCCTGCACCCGGCCATGACCTTCACCGGCACCGCGGTCGACGTGCAGCGGCTCGCCGGCTGCTCCTTCGGGGTCACCGCCCCGGAGGAACTGCGGCTGGCCGCCGAGGCCCTGGTCATCGAGATGGGCGGCGAGCCCGAGTGGATCGCGGAGGCGGCCCGTCCGCTCTACCACGCGGCGCTCGCCCTCGGCGCGAACCACCTGGTCACCCTGGTCGCCCAGGCCATGGAGCTGCTGCGGACCGCGGGGGTGAGCGCCCCCGACCGGATGCTGGGCCCGCTCCTCGGCGCCGCCCTCGACAACGCCCTGCGCTCCGGGGACGCCGCCCTCACCGGGCCGGTGGCCCGCGGCGACGCGGGCACGGTCGCGGCGCACGTCGAGGAGCTGCGCCGGCACGCGCCCCAGGCCGTCGCCGGGTATCTGGCGATGGCCCGTACGACCGCGGACCGGGCGCTCGCGCACGGTCTGCTGAAGCCGGAGCTGGCGGAGGACCTGCTGGGTGTCCTCTCGGACGGAGGCCGCTGACGATGTTCGGCAAGCGCACCGCGGTGAAGGAGCGCCAGGTCCATCTGGTGCGGACCCGCCGCGAACTCGAGGACGTCGAGGACGACCACTTCGAGGACAACACCCGCACCGTCGTGGTGATGACGATGGGCGCCCTGCACGAGGGGCACGCCACGCTGATCCGGGAGGCGCGGCGCCGGGCCGGGCAGGCCGGGATGGTGGTCGTCACCGTCTTCGTCAACCCCCTGCAGTTCGGCCCGAACGAGGACTTCGACCGCTATCCGCGCACCCTCGACGCCGATCTGGAGGTGTGCCGGGAGGCCGGTGCGGACGTGGTGTTCGCACCGACCGTCGACGCCGTCTATCCGCACGGGCGGCCGCAGATCGGGATCACCGCGGGCCCCATGGGGGAGCGCTGGGAGGGCGCCACGCGCCCCGGTCACTTCGACGGCATGCTGACCGTGGTGCACCGGCTGCTCAGCATCACCGCCGCCGACCACGCGATGTTCGGGGAGAAGGACGCCCAGCAACTGGCCCTGATCCGGCGCATGGTGCTCGACCTGGAGCTGGACCAGGACGTGGAGATCGTCGCCGTTCCCACCGTGCGCGAGGAGGACGGCCTCGCGCTCTCCAGCCGCAACCGCTACCTCTCGGCGG
The DNA here is from genome assembly GCF_040296705.1 of Streptomyces sp. NPDC002055. Lineage (NCBI taxonomy): Bacteria > Bacillati > Actinomycetota > Actinomycetes > Kitasatosporales > Streptomycetaceae > Streptomyces > Streptomyces sp. NPDC002055. Next base: position 44,272 of record NZ_JBEOXS010000017.1, on the reverse strand, counting down.
AGGAGCGCGGGACGGCGCTCGCGCTGTCCCGGGCGCTGTTCGCCGCGCGGGCCGTCGGCCTACGCGCCGCGGGCGGCGCCGACAGCGGACCGGGCTCCGACGGCGGACCGGGCCCCGACGGTTCCGGACCGGACGGCTCCGGCCTCGACGGTTTCGGGCCTGGCGGCTCCGCATCGGACGGCTCCGCATCGGACGGCTCCGGCCCGGGCCGTTCGGGGGCGGACCACTCCGGCCACGGCCGCCCGGAGGAGGGTTCCGGACGGGCCCGAGCCACCGGGCACGGCACCGAAGCCCCGGGCACCCCGGCCGTCGTGGCCGGCCCGGAGGCGGTGCGCGCCGCGGGAGCCGCCGTGCTGGCGGAGGCTGCTCGGCTCAGCCCCCCGCTCGAACTCGACTACCTGGCACTGCTCGACGCCGCCGACTTCACCGAGGTCCCGCCGGACTTCCGGGGGGAGGCGGTGCTGGCGGTGGCCGCCAGGGTCGGCACGACCCGGCTGATCGACAACGTCCGGCTGTGGTTCGAGGAGAGCCCCGTCCGCAGAGACCGCGAGTCCGGGAGCGACCGATGACCGCTGATCACATAGGCCCGCTGCCCGGCGCGTCCGGCACCCCGGACACCGCACCCGGCACCCCGGACACCGCGTCCGGGAGCGCCCCGGCGTCCGGCGCGCCCGGCGGTGGCCCCGCCGCGGGAGGGCACCCGCGCACGCTGCACGCCCCCGCACCGGGCTGGGCCGTCGAGGCCGATGTGGTCGTCGTCGGCTCCGGTGTCGCCGGGCTCACCGCCGCGCTGCGCTGCGCCGCCGCCGGCCGGCGGACCGTCGTCGTCACCAAGGCCCGGCTGGACGACGGTTCCACCCGCTGGGCCCAGGGCGGCATCGCCGCCGCGCTCGGCGAAGGGGACACCCCCGAGCAGCACCTCGACGACACGCTCGTGGCGGGCGCGGGGCTCTGCGACGAGGGCGCCGTACGCACCCTGGTCACCGAAGGCCCCGACGCCGTACGCCGGTTGATCGCCACCGGCGCCCACTTCGACACCTCCGCCGAGACCGGACGGATCGAACTCACCCGGGAGGGCGGCCACCACCGCCGCCGGATCGCGCACGCCGGCGGGGACGCGACCGGCGCGGAGATCTCCCGGGCCCTGGTCGCCGCGGTGCGGGAGGCCGGAGCCGACGGCACAGGCCCGGGAACGATCGAGACCGTCGAGAACGCCCTGGTCCTGGACCTGCTCACGGACGCCGAGGGCCGCACCGCCGGGGTCAGCCTGCACGTCATGGGGGAGGGGCAGCGCGACGGTGTCGGCGCCGTCCACGCCCCCGCCGTCGTGCTCGCCACCGGCGGCATGGGCCAGGTCTTCTCCGCCACCACCAACCCCGGTGTCTCCACCGGCGACGGCGTCGCCCTGGCGCTGCGCGCCGGAGCCGAGATCAGCGACCTGGAGTTCGTGCAGTTCCACCCCACCGTCCTCTACCTGGGCGCGGATGCCGAGGGACAGCAGCCGCTGGTCTCCGAGGCCGTCCGCGGCGAGGGTGCGCACCTCGTCGACGCGGACGGCGTCCGCTTCATGCAGGGGCAGCACGAACTGGCCGAGCTGGCCCCGCGCGACATCGTCGCCAAGGGCATCACGCGACGCATGCAGGAGCAGGGCGCCGAGCACATGTACCTCGACGCTCGCCACTTCGGCGCCACGATGTGGGAGAACCGCTTCCCGACGATCCTGGCCGCCTGCCGGGCGCACGGCATCGACCCGGTGACCGCCCCGATCCCGGTGGCGCCCGCCGCGCACTACGCGTCCGGCGGGGTCCGCACCGATCTGCGCGGGCGGACGACGGTTCCCGGCCTCTACGCGTGCGGCGAGGTCGCCTGCACCGGGGTGCACGGGGCGAACCGGCTGGCGTCCAACTCCCTCCTCGAAGGCCTGGTGTTCGCCGAGCGCATCGCCGCCGACATCGTCTCCGGCGGCGCCGTCGCCGCAGAGCCGGTCTCCGCACAGCCCGCCTCCACCGAGCCTGCCTCCACCGGGCCCGCCTTCACCGCGTCCGCCTTCACCGGGTCCGCCTCCACCGAGCCTGCCTCCACCGGGCCCGCCTCCACCGCGTCCGCCTCCACCGCGTCCGCCTCCACCGAGCCTGCCTCCACCGGGCCCGCCTCCACCGCGTCCGCCTCCACCGCGTCCGCCTCCACCGAGTCCGCCTCCACCGAGCCCGCCGTCACCGCGTCCGGCTCCCCGGAGCCCGCCTCCGCCTCCCCCGACGGCTCGTACGAGGCCGCGCCCGCCGGCGAGGCCGCCGCCCCCCTCCTCGCCCCCGAGTCCCGGTTCACGATCCAGCGGATCATGACCACCGGCGCGGGGGTCCTCCGCAGCGCCGAGAGCCTCGCCGCGGCCGCCGTCGCCCTGGAGGCCCTGCACACCGAGGCCGTGGCGGACCTGGCCCGGAACGGCAAGACCGCCGAGCCCTGTGTCGAGACCTGGGAGGCCACCAACCTCCTGCTGGTCTCCCGGGTCCTGGTCGCCATGGCCCGGACCCGCGAGGAGACCCGGGGCTGCCACTGGCGCGAGGACCACCCCGGCCGGGACGACGCGCACTGGCGCCGTCACCTCGCCGCCCGTCTCACCCCGTCCGCCGAGCTGGTGATCACTGCCACCGGGACGGCAGACTTCCCGCCGGTGACCCTGCCCGGCCGAACTCCCGCGGCAGACACCGCCCCCGCGGCAGACACCGCCCCCGCGGCCCCCGCCGCCGCACCGGACCGATCCACCCACTCCTCGAGGGAGTCCTCATCGTGAGCACCGCCGACGACCGTTCACAGCCCGCGGAGCTGCCCCTGCTCCAGGTCGGGGGGCCGGCCGCCGGTTCCGGCGGAGGGGGCGGCTGCGGCGACGGATGCGGCTGCGGCGGTGACGACTACGAGCTGGACCCGCTGGAGTGCGGCCTCGACCCGGGGCTGGCGAAACTGCTCGCCGACGCGGGCCTGGACCCCGTCCAGGTGGAGGACATCGCCCACCTGGCGATCGACGAGGACCTCGACCAGGGCGTGGACGTGACGACCGTCGCCACCATCCCCGAGGACGCCGTCGCCGTCGGCGACTTCACCGCGCGCGAAGCCGGCACGGTCGCCGGCCTGCGGATCGCCGAGGCGGTGCTCTCGGTCGTCTGCACCGACGAGTTCGAGGTGGAGCGGCACGTCGAGGACGGCGACCGGGTGGCGGCCGGCCAGAAGCTGCTCTCCGTCCGCACCCGCACCCGTGACCTCCTCACCGGTGAGCGCAGCGCCCTCAACCTGATGTGCCGGCTCTCCGGCATCGCCACCGCCACCCGGGAGTGGGCCGACCTGCTTCAGGGCACCGGCGCGGCGGTCCGCGACACCCGGAAGACCACCCCCGGCCTGCGGGCCCTGGAGAAGTACGCGGTGCGCTGCGGCGGCGGCGTCAACCACCGGATGTCGCTCTCCGACGCCGCGCTGATCAAGGACAACCACGTGGTCGCCGCGGGCGGTGTCGCGGCGGCCTTCACCGCGGTGCGCAGTGAGTTCCCCGGCGTGCCGATCGAGGTCGAGGTGGACCGCCTGGACCAGATCGAGCCCGTCCTCCGCGAGGGCGCGGACCTCATCCTGCTCGACAACTTCTCCCCGGAGCAGACCCGGGAGGCCGTCGCCCTGGTGGCCGGCCGGGCCCGCCTGGAGTCCTCGGGCCGGCTCACCCTCGCCACCGCCCGCGGCTACGCCGAGACCGGCGTCGACTACCTGGCCGTCGGCTCGCTCACCCACTCCTCGCCGATCCTCGACATCGGCCTGGACCTCCGTGAGGAACAGGGCTGATGCTGCTCACCATCGACGTCGGCAACACCCACACCGTCCTCGGCCTGTTCGACGGTGAGGAGATCGTCGAGCACTGGCGGGTCTCCACCGAGGCCCGCCGCACCGCCGACGAACACGCCGTGCTGCTCCAGGGCCTGATGGGCATGCACCCGCTGCTCGGCGAGGAACTGGGCGACGGCATCGACGGCATCGCCATCTGCTCGACCGTCCCCTCCGTCCTGCACGAGCTGCGCGAGGTCACCCGCCGCTACTACGGCGACGTCCCCGCCGTCCTGGTGGAGCCGGGCGTCAAGACCGGTGTCCCGATCCTGATGGACAACCCGAAGGAGGTCGGCGCCGACCGGATCATCAACGCCCTGGCGGCCGTCGAGCTCTACGGCGGCCCGTGCGTGGTCGTCGACTTCGGAACGGCCACGACGTTCGACGCGGTCTCGGCGCGCGGCGAGTACGTGGGCGGTGTGATCTCGCCCGGCATCGAGATCTCCGTCGACGCCCTGGGCATGCGCGGCGCCCAGCTCCGCAAGATCGAACTGGCCCGGCCGCGCAGCGTGATCGGCAAGAACACCGTCGAGGCGATGCAGTCCGGCATCCTCTACGGGTTCGCCGGCCAGGTCGACGGCGTGGTGGAGCGCATGGCCCGGGAACTGGCCGACGACCCGGACGAGGTGACCGTGATCGCCACCGGCGGGCTCGCGCCGATGGTCCTCGGGGAGTCCTCGGTCATCGACGAGCACGAGCCCTGGCTGACGCTGATCGGCCTGCGCCTGGTCTACCAGCGGAACGTGTCCCGCGGCTGACCCGGCCTCCGGCGCGGAGGCACACCGTCCCGCGCCGGCGCCGCTGGGCCCCACCGCCCGGCGCCGGCCGCACCCACCCCGGCGCCGCCGTCACGATGGCACCCTCCGTCACGATGGCGCCGATCTCCGTACGGTACCGGCCGTTCCGGGGTCTCTTTCCGGCCGGACGCAACCATCCGCCCCCCTCACCGGTCTTGCCTGGGACCACAGATGAGCAGAACGGGATGGGTGGGGAATATGGGGCACCGAGGAACGACGGCACGGGTGGTGACGGCCGGAGCCGTGCTCGCGCTGGCGACCGGTCTCGGCACGGGGCCGGCGCTGGCCGTCGATCCCACGCTGCTGATCCAGGCGCCCGCCCGGTACTACACCTTCGCGGCGGACCAGGGCCCGCAGGGCGGTTCCCTCTTCCTGCTCCACCTCAACCTGGAGCGGGTGGAGGGCGAGGAGCCGCTCGCCAAGGACGTGAAGCTGACCATCGACGCCTCCGACCTGTTGGGCAAGGCGGACGTCCGGCCGGCCAACGGCGACTGTACGGCCAAGGACTTGGTCTTCACCTGCACCTACAGCTCGATCGACGGCAAGACCAGCGTCCAGCCCTTCTACCTCCGGGGCGCGAAGGACGTGAAGCCGGGCTTCGGCGGCACGGTGCGGTACTCCGCGACCGCCTCCAACGCCCCGGCCGTGAAGGCCGAGACGAAGGTCTTCGTCGACCGCCCGGACCTCGTCGAGCGCAAGCACGCGCCGCTGAACGACGTCGCCCCCGGCTCGACCGTCGAGCTGACCCCGGCCGTCGCCAACCACGGCCGGCTGCCCGCCGAGAAGGGCGTCGGCTTCAAGCTGTACGGGTCCGACGGCGTCAGGATCGCCCGGGAGCACAGCAACTGCCACTACAAGTCCTGGGCGGACACCTCCGCGTACTGCGTGTTCGACACCCCGCTGGAGCCCGGCGCGGCCCTCGAGTTCAGCAAGCCGCTGCGCTACACCGCCGCCGAGGACCTGATGTACGGCAGCGTCGGCTACCACGCGTGGGTGAACGGCGCCGACGACCCCTGGGAGAACGAGCAGCCCGGTGAGTACGACCGGACGGGCGACGGCGCCCCGCTCACCCTGAAGAAGGCCGAGGACACCGGCTTCCAGGGCTACGGCGGCCACGCCGACGTCACCACCACCCAGCACGCCGACTACCAGGCGGTCACCGGCACGGTGAAGGGCAAGGTCGGGCAGACCGTGCCGGTCACCCTGGGCGCCCGGAACGCCGGCCCCGGCTCCATGGACCTCTCCGACGCGAGCGGCCACGGCGCGGGCACCTACGAGGTCACCCCGCCGCGGGGCACCACGATCACCTCGATCCCCTTCCCCGGCGAGGACGACGACTGGGCCTGCTCGCGCCGGAGCGCGGGCAGCCGGACGTACGTCTGCAACCTCGACGACACCTTCGGCACGGGGGAGCAGGAGTCGCTCGTCTTCAACATCCGCATCGACAAGAAGGTGAAGGGGGCCGAGGGCAAGGTCGTCGTCCGGGACCGTGACGACCACCCGACGCGCGACCCCCGCCCGGAGAACGACACCGCCGCCGTCCCGGTGAAGATCACCGGCGGCAAGGACACCGGCGGTACGGGCACCGGGGGCGCGACGGGCGGCCGCGGCGAGGGCGGCGGCGACAGCTCCGGACCCCGCACCCACGGCGGCACCTCGGAGACGGGGAGCACGACGACCGGCGGCTCCGGCACCACGACGTCGGGCGGGTCGCTGGCCAGCACCGGTGCGCGCGGCGTCACCCTGGCGGCCGTCGGCTCGCTGGTGGCGCTCGGCGCCGGCGTCGGGGCGCTGCTCTTCGCCCGGCGCCGCGGCAACGGCTCCGGGACGCATTAGCCGCACCCGCGTCCGGCGCGTACCGGACGCCCCCGCGTCCGGTTCGCTCCGGCCGCACCCGAGTCCGGTACGCGCGGCCCGTACTTGAGCGCACGGCCCGCACCTGAGCCCGACGGGCCCGGGACCGCCCCCGCATCCGGAGGCGGTCCCGGGCCCCGGCGGTTTCCCGCCCGGCGCCTCCCCCGGCCGCCCGTCACCGGGCTCCGGACCGGCCGCCGGGCCGACACCCCCGGTGGGGTGCGCTATGGGAAATTTGTCCGCTTAGCACTTAAAGTCGGCTCATGCCCACGCCCTACGGTTCCCGCGGTGCCATGGCGTTCAGCGCAGCAGAGTTGTGCGTCGTGCGCCGCGCCCTCGCCCTCGCCCTGCAGCCCGCCTCCGACTCCTTCGGGCCCGACCGGGAGGAGGAGGTGCAGAAGCTGTTCCGTCTCGCCGGGGCCGTGGACGAGGCGGTCCGCGAGGGCGGCAGGCTGCGCGCCTTCCTCCTCGCCGACCTGGCCCGCTCCCGCGCCGCCCTCCCCGGTGCCGCCACCGCGTACCTGACGCAGCTCCGCGAGGTACTGGCCGACGGCTACCTCCCGGGCGCCGAGGATCTCGCCGCCCTCCGCGGACTCTGCGCGGAACCGGCCGGGGAGGCCGAGACGGAACGCCGGCGTGTGCTGTTGCACCGGTGCGAAGCGCTGGCCGAACGCGCGCTCCGCTCCCGGCTGGTCCGGCAGGCGCAGGCCGCGCCCGCCCCGCCCCCGGCCCGGCCGGTGGTGCTGCCCGGCGGGCGCGCCGCCGACGAACCGTCCGAGCCGAAGCCCGAGCCGCGGCCCGGACCCAAGGCGGAACCCCAGGCCGACCCGAAGGCGGAGCCCGGGGCCAAGCCGGAGAAAAGCCCACGTGAACCGGATACGGAGGAGCGCCGGGGCCGCCCGGTGCCCACCCCGGCCGAGGTGTTCCCGCCGCGCCGCCGGCGGCAGGGGCCGCCCTCCGAGGGGCTCCGGCAATTGGCCGCGGGCTGACTGGCTACTCTGGAGGCATGGAATACATCTCCGCGCTTCTGCCCTCCGTGGTGATGGCCATTGCCTTCATCGCACTCGTCGTCACGATGGTGAAGAGTCAGGGCGGTGCGAACAAGTCCAAGGAGGACGCGGCGGTCGACGCGGCGCTCTCCCGCGAGACGAACGCGACGCCGGCTCGGCGCACCGGCGAGGCGCGGGCCTGACCCTCCGCGGCGACCAGCAGGCGGACCGCAGCGACAACAGGCGTACGACCGGGAACACCCGTCCCGGTCGTACGCCTTTTTGCTGAGGAAATCAACCGGCATTCAGGACATCTGCCACTATTATTCCAATGTGCCTCGACGATTGGGTGACCTGGAAGACGCGGTGATGACGCGGGTGTGGCAGTGGAACCGCCCGGTCACCGTTCGGGAAGTCCTTGAAGACCTTCAGCAGGAACGCTCGATCGCCTACACGACGGTCATGACCGTAATGGACAACCTGTATCAGAAGGGCTGGGTGCGGCGGGAAGCAGAAGGCCGCGCCTATCGATATGAGGCGGTCTCCACCCGCGCCGCCTACTCGGCCGCACTCATGAACGAGGCCTGGTCCACGAGTGACAACCCCGCGGCCGCTCTCGTCGCGTTCTTCGGCATGATGTCCGCGGAACAGCGGGAAGCGCTGCGCGATGCCATGCGCGTCGTACAACTCGACGATCCCGATGGCACCCCGGGAGACGCGGAGCGATAGCGTCCGCACATGTCCCCAGTATCAAAAGAGGTCACTGTCCGCCGGGCCAGAACGAGCGATGTACCCGCGCTGCGCCGCCTCCTCGACGGCTACGTGCGCGATGGGATCCTGCTCGACAAAGCGATGGTGACCCTTTACGAGGACATCCAGGAGTTCTGGGTGGCCGAGCGCGACGAGGACGCCGAAGTCATCGGCTGCGGCGCGCTCCACGTGATGTGGGAAGACCTCGCGGAGGTACGCACGCTGGCCGTCGACCGGGCCCTGAAGGGCACCGGAGTGGGGCACCACCTGCTCGCCAAGCTGCTGCAGACCGCGCGCTGGCTCGGGGTGCGGCGCATTTTCTGCCTCACCTTCGAAGTGGACTTCTTCGGGAAGCATGGGTTCGTCGAGATCGGGGAGACGCCGGTGGACGGCGATGTGTACAGCGAGCTGCTGCGTTCCTATGACGAGGGTGTGGCCGAGTTCCTCGGTCTCGAACGGGTGAAGCCGAACACCCTCGGCAACAGCCGGATGCTTCTGCATCTGTGAACGACGGCGCTCTATGTCCGAAACGCGTACGTTTCCCGTCGTGAAGGCAGCTGAACCTCACCCGGGGGTTTGTGTTTTTCCGGAAAAGGCGGTTTCCTTTCCGCGTACTGCTTTTTCGATGAAAGGAAATCCAGTGGCACAGAAGGTTCAGGTCCTTCTTGTCGACGACCTCGACGGTGGCGAGGCGGACGAGACCGTGACGTTCGCGCTGGACGGCAAGACCTACGAGATCGACCTCACCACCGCCAACGCGGACAAGCTCCGCGGGCTGCTGGAGCCCTACGCCAAGAGCGGCCGTCGCACCGGTGGCCGTGCCGCCGCCGGCCGGAGCAAGACCCGCTCCTCCTCCGGTGGCAGCCAGGACACCGCGAAGATCCGCGCCTGGGCGAAGGAGAACGGCTACGAGGTCAACGACCGCGGTCGCGTCCCCGCCACCGTGCGCGAGGCGTACGAGAAGGCGAACGGCTGAGCGCTCGCAGCGCGCAGCAACCGGGCCCGGTGGACTTCCGCCGCCGCAGCGCCCACCAGCTGTACGAGGTCGGGAGCGCCCGGGCCGCCGCCCCCGCTGCCCAGGGCCGCGGTGGGCGTTTGCTCCACCGCACTCCCCGGCTCGGGAGGCCGCAGCCACACCGGAACGCTCCGGCCGTCGGCGGCCTCCCGCCAGTCCGTCGGGAGCGGGGCCCGGGATGCGGCCGCCGAGGGCGACCGGGTCCAGGCGCACGCCGCCCCACTCCGGCCGGTCGAGCGGCTCCGGCAGCCGGTCCGCGCCGCCCGCGGCGATCGGTACGCGCATCCTGAGCCCCTGCCGGGCGACCGGTCCGGTGCGCGGCATCCGTCGCGGCACCGCGGCACCGGCGTCCGCGGGCAGTCCGAGGGCGTCGAACCGCTCCCCGGGCGGCAGCTCCCCGCGAGGCGCCGCCAGTGGTCTCCCGGCCGAGCCGGTCCCGGTGCTACGGCGACGCCGCCCGGCGTCGGTGCGGACAGCGTCGGTATCGACCGCGGACGGCCGGCGGGGACGGCGCGCGAAGCGGGCCATGCCCGGAGCAACCGGCCGAGTCCCGCGGGGTTACGCACAGTTGGCGACCGGGTACTCACCGTGGTAGAGGCGGGGGCGTGTGGAGGTGTACGGGCGCGCAAGGATGTTCGCCCGTAGCGGATGGAACCGGCCCACGCCGCATGGAGTGTCAGTGCGTGCGGGTAAGAACTTTCCTAGTGGGAGGGGCGACGCGCAGGTCCGGCCGGGATGGCGTTCGCCATCGGCGTAGCGTCATGGTGGATATCCGCCTGGCCTGCGGGAACATCGTCTCGCACCATCGGGTTGGAGCTGTTGTCGGCTGTTCGGGGCAGGAGGCCAAGGACGGTGTCGGCAGTTGGAATGAGCTGTCCCCCGTAGCGGGACTAGCATGCGGAAGGACAGGGAGGGGATCGTCCCCGATCTTTCTGACCGCTCTGAGGAGCGATTAACGATGTTCGAGAGGTTCACCGACCGTGCGCGGCGGGTTGTCGTCCTGGCTCAGGAAGAAGCCCGGATGCTCAACCACAACTACATCGGCACCGAGCACATCCTCCTGGGCCTGATCCACGAGGGTGAGGGTGTCGCCGCTAAGGCCCTGGAGAGCCTCGGGATTTCGCTCGAGGCGGTCCGGCAGCAGGTGGAGGAGATCATCGGGCAGGGCCAGCAGGCTCCGTCCGGGCACATCCCCTTCACCCCCCGTGCCAAGAAGGTCCTGGAGCTGTCGCTCCGCGAGGCCCTCCAGCTCGGCCACAACTACATCGGCACGGAGCACATCCTGCTCGGCCTGATCCGCGAGGGCGAGGGCGTCGCCGCCCAGGTCCTCGTGAAGCTGGGCGCCGATCTGAACCGGGTGCGGCAGCAGGTCATCCAGCTGCTCTCCGGGTACCAGGGCAAGGAGGCCGCCACCGCCGGCGGCCCGGCCGAGGGCACCCCCTCGACCTCCCTCGTGCTGGATCAGTTCGGCCGCAACCTGACGCAGGCCGCCCGCGAATCCAAGCTCGACCCGGTCATCGGGCGCGAGAAGGAGATCGAGCGGGTCATGCAGGTACTCTCCCGCCGTACCAAGAACAACCCGGTGCTCATCGGCGAGCCCGGCGTCGGCAAGACGGCGGTCGTCGAGGGCCTGGCCCAGGCCATCGTCAAGGGCGAGGTGCCCGAGACCCTCAAGGACAAGCACCTCTACACCCTCGACCTGGGCGCCCTGGTCGCCGGCTCCCGCTACCGCGGTGACTTCGAGGAGCGCCTGAAGAAGGTGCTCAAGGAGATCCGCACCCGCGGCGACATCATCCTGTTCATCGACGAGCTCCACACCCTGGTGGGTGCGGGTGCCGCCGAGGGCGCGATCGACGCCGCCAGCATCCTCAAGCCGATGCTGGCCCGCGGTGAGCTGCAGACCATCGGTGCGACCACGCTCGACGAGTACCGCAAGCACCTGGAGAAGGACGCGGCGCTGGAGCGCCGTTTCCAGCCGATCCAGGTCGCGGAGCCGTCGCTGCCGCACACCATCGAGATCCTGAAGGGCCTCCGGGACCGCTACGAGGCGCACCACCGCGTCTCGATCACGGACTCGGCCCTCGTGGCGGCCGCCACCCTGGCCGACCGCTACATCTCCGACCGCTTCCTGCCGGACAAGGCGATCGATCTGATCGACGAGGCAGGCTCCCGGATGCGCATCCGCCGGATGACCGCTCCGCCGGACCTGCGCGAGTTCGACGAGAAGATCGCCGACGTGCGCCGGGACAAGGAGTCGGCCATCGACTCCCAGGACTTCGAGAAGGCGGCCTCTCTCCGCGACAAGGAGAAGCAGCTGCTCTCGGCGAAGGCCAAGCGGGAGAAGGAGTGGAAGGCCGGCGACATGGACGTCGTCGCCGAGGTGGACGAGGAGCTGATCGCCGAGGTCCTGGCGACGGCCACCGGCATCCCGGTCTTCAAGCTCACCGAGGAGGAGTCCTCGCGGCTGCTGCGCATGGAGGACGAGCTCCACAAGCGCGTCATCGGCCAGAAGGACGCCATCAAGGCCCTGTCGCAGGCGATCCGCCGTACCCGCGCCGGTCTGAAGGACCCGAAGCGCCCGGGCGGCTCGTTCATCTTCGCCGGTCCGTCCGGTGTGGGTAAGACCGAGCTGTCCAAGACGCTGGCGGAGTTCCTCTTCGGCGACGAGGACGCGCTGATCCAGCTCGACATGTCGGAGTTCAGCGAGAAGCACACCGTCTCGCGGCTCTTCGGCTCGCCTCCCGGCTACGTCGGCTACGAGGAGGGCGGCCAGCTCACCGAGAAGGTGCGCCGCAAGCCGTTCTCGGTCGTGCTGTTCGACGAGGTCGAGAAGGCCCACCCGGACATCTTCAACTCGCTGCTGCAGATCCTGGAGGACGGTCGTCTGACCGACTCCCAGGGCCGGGTCGTGGACTTCAAGAACACGGTCATCATCATGACGACCAACCTCGGCACCCGGGACATCTCCAAGGGCTTCAACCTGGGCTTCGCCGCCACGGGTGACGTCAAGACCGGCTACGAGCGGATGAAGAACAAGGTCAACGAAGAGCTCAAGCAGCACTTCCGGCCCGAGTTCCTCAACCGTGTCGACGACACGGTCGTGTTCCACCAGCTCACCGAGGAAGACATCATCCAGATCGTCGACCTCATGCTCGCCAAGGTGGACGAGCGGCTCAAGGACCGCGACATGGGCATCGAGCTCAGCGGCGCCGCCAAGTCGCTCCTGGCCAAGCGGGGCTACGACCCGATCCTGGGCGCCCGGCCGCTGCGCCGGACGATCCAGCGGGAGATCGAGGACGTGCTGTCGGAGAAGATCCTCTTCGGCGAGCTGCGCCCCGGTCACATCGTGGTCGTCGACATCGAGGGCGAGGGTGACGACAAGAAGTTCACCTTCCGCGGCGAGGAGAAGTCGGCTCTGCCGGACGTTCCTCCGATCGAGTCGGCGGCGGGTGGCTCGGGTCCGAACCTGAGCAAGGACGCGTAGGTCCTGCCGACGGCCGCTCCGGCGGCTGCTGGACGACGAGGGCCGGCCCCGAACCGTGCATCACGGTTCGGGGCCGGCCTTTTGCTGTGCCAGGGGCGGGTGTGCCGGCCCTGTTCCGGAGGGTCAGTCCCGGGGGCGGGGGGTGAGGGTGAGGCGCACGCCGGGGAGGTCTCGCGTGCCGTCGGCCGGGCGGACGTTGTACAGGCTGACGCTGCGGAGCTCGTCCAGCCCGGCCAGGCACGACAGATCGGCTGTCGGCATCGGATCCCGGGGGCTGCCCAAGCTGAGGTTGTGCAGCCCCGGGACGACGCTGGGGAGCGCTGACAGCACTGTGGCGAGAACATCGTCCGCAACCTGAATGTTCAGCAGGTGCAGGTCCCGCAGGCCGGGCAGGGCGAAGCCGTCAGGGACGCGGAGCGGTGCCGCGGTGGCGGTCAGACCGAATCCCAGGGAACTCAATGAGGGGAGTCGGGAGAGTTCCTCCCAGTGAGCCGGGCCGAGGTGCCGTGACATGTTCAGGTGCAGGAAACGGAGGTCCGGCCAGGCAGAGATCCCGAGGACGGCGTCATCGACGGGCTCGCGCAGGTAGAGAGCCTCGAGTGGTGCATCGGCCGGGAGCATGGCGAGCCAGTCCTGCGGCAGCGGATCGTAGAGGAACAGCGAGGTGAGGGCGGACAGCTCGGAGAGCCCGGTGAGTGCGTGGGAGGCCGGGACGTCGTCCAGCAGCAAGGAGTGCACCGGTGTGTCCGCGAGCGGGGACAGGTCGGAGATCCCTGGGCAGGACCGCAGCCACAGGCTGCTTAGCGCCGTGCACTCCCGCAGCGGTGCGAGGTCTGTGATCACCGCGTTGGACTCGATCCGCAGGTGAGTGAGCCGGGCCGGGTCGACCACGTCCAGCAGCTCACCGGCTTCGAAGTCGCCTCTGACCATCAGCCGGGAGCAGCGGTCCAGCGACTTCAGGATGCGGAGCTCCTCCCGTGAGGTGGCCACGAAGTCCAGACCGTCCGGGTCCAGGTGCCGCAGGACCTCCTCCGCGTACCGCTCGGTGTCGAAGCGCTGCCAGGTCCACGCGAGCTGGGAGCGTACGCCGAGGGACGGGTGGTGCCGGAAGCGCTTCAGGAGCGGGATCGCGGCGTCCGTGCCGAGCTGTGAAGCCGCGCTGACCACGTGCACCGCCTCGTCCTCCGGCAGCCTGTCCGGGCCGGGGAGCAGTTCCAGTACGACCGGTCCCGCCGCGGCGAGGGCGCGGGCCTCCTCGGTGCTGCGGGGCGGGATGAGCCTCGCGGCCCGGCTCTCCACCTCCGTGCGCACGGCGGGATCCAGCTCGCTGGCGTGTTCCAGGCAGGCCATGGCGAGGAGGTGGATTCGGGACCTCTCGGCGGCGTCCGTCGCCCGGTCGCCGCGGGCGAGGAGCTGGGTCAGGAGGTCCGCCCGTTCGCGGGGCCGGGCGTGGGCCACGGACATCCGGATGACGTCCTCCCACTGGGCGTCCGTGGCGTTGTTGATCAGCAGGCCGATGTCCCAGGCCTCCACGGCGGCCCGGGCCCCCAGGTAGTCCTGGAACGTGCGGTGGACGAAGTCCACGGTTCCGGTGGCCGGCTCGCGCAGCAGCCCGCTCCGGACCAGGAGGTGGCCGAAGATCCGGTCGGTGTCGCCCTGGGCGGCCGCGGCCGGTACCGCGGGCAGGGCGTCGGCGATGACGCGCCGGGCGTGGTCGCGCTCCAGCTCGGTGCGGCCGTTGCGGATGAGCCAGTAGGCGAGCCGCTGGAGGAGCTGGATCTGCGGCTCCTCGCTCAGCTCGACGCTGTCCGGGCCGTGCATGTCCCGTTCGCGGTCGCGGCGGGACAGCAGCATGGAGAGGGCGGCGTCGTAGAGCTCCTTGCGCCCGCGGGGGAGGTGGCCGCGCCGGTCCCGGTGCAGGGCGCACAGCAGCCCGCACATCAGGGGGTTCGTGGCCAGCCGGGCCAGGTCCTGCTTGGTCTCCACGGCGGCCAGCAGCGCCTGTTCGTAGCCGTCCAGGCGCTCGGTGTCATCGGTGTCGAGGCGGGCGGCGGCGTGCCAGCGCCGGATGAAGGCCGAGACGTCCCCGCGGCTCATCGGCGCCAGGGTCAGCTCGGTGAAGTCCTCGTCGGCGAGCCAGCCCTCACGGACGGCGGACGGGCGGGAGGTGATCAGCCACAGATTGCCCGGGAAGGCGCTGAGCAGGTCCCGCAGCCAGTCGCGGGTGCGCGCCCGGTGCCGCTCGGGGATCTCGTCCAGGCCGTCGACCAGCAGCAGCCCCCGGCCCTCGGCCAGGACCCGGTCGGCCCAGCCGGCCGGCTGGGTACCGGCGACCGGGCAGTTCACGGCGGCGAGCAGCCGGTCGGGGGTGGGCAGGCCGGCGCCGTCGCGGATCAGGGAGCGCAGCGGGAGGACGAACGGGATGCGGTCGCGGAGCCGGGACGGCATAGCCGCGTCGTCCTGCCGGGCCGCGGAGACCGCCAGCCACTGGACCAGGGTGGTCTTGCCGGAGCCCGCGACGCCGCGCAGGAAGACCCGGTCGTGCCCGGAGAAGGCATGGTCGGCCGGGAGCCGGGAGACGGGCGCCAGGACGTCGTGCAGGCCGTTCGGGGCGGCCTGCGGGCAGTCGCCACCGCTGCCCGCCATCGTCGTGGCACCGGCGGTCGTCGCGGCCGCCTCCAGGCCGAGGTAGGCCGCGTCCAGGGGCCAGCGGTCCGGGGAGTCGGACAGGTCGATGCCGTAGATCGTGAGCCGGCCGTGCTTCTGCGCCAGATGGGCCCGATAGCGGGCCTCGAAGGCCGCGTCCTCGCCGCCGCGGCGCGGGGTGCGGGCGATCAGCTCGTCGACCCGGGCGAGGACCGTGCGCAGCTCCTGGCTCTGTTCCACCAGGGTGCGGGCGACGAAGGCCGACCGCTGGGTGAAGAAGTGCAGGATGTGCAGGCAGGCGGTGTCGAGCAGGGCGTCGTGCAGGGCTGTGGCGTCGGACGAGAGGTCGGCGATGCCGCGGGCGTTCGCCCGCCGGAGCGTCCCCGCCAGGGCGGCGGGCCCGAGGCGCACCGCCTGGACGTCGTCCATGGCGAGGTCGCCGAGGCCGTGCAGCGTCCGGGCGAGGGTGTGGACGACGGCCTCCCGGTCCCCGTCCGCCGCCCGCTCGTGCGGTCCCGCGGACCGCTGCCCCCGCTCGACCAGCTCCGAGGCCAGCCGCAGCAGGTCGCGCTCGGTCAGGGCGCGCTTCTCGCCCCGGAAGGAGACCAGGCCGGAGACCCGGACCGGCCGGTCGACCAGGCCCCCGCCCGCCCCCTCGGTCACGAACAGCTTCTTGATCAGCGGTGCGACGGCGCTCGACGCGAGTCGGGCGCCGATGGCTGCGGGATCCACGTCCCAGGCCCCCCGGCGGTGGTGTGGCGTGCGCGGGTCGTTCGCGCGCACGGGCTGCTGGAGGGACAGCCTAAGGCGCGGCGGCCGACGGGGGCTTTGGTCCCGAAACGGACCTGCGAAAGACCCGCGGAAATGCCTTTGGATCTTATATGCGGGTGACGTGTCGCACGTGGTCCGGCTCACTTACTAGAAACAATAGGAGAATGGCTTTGGGGGAGATCGGGACCAAGGTCCCGGGACTCATGCCTCCGGAGGGCAGAATGGCCCTTCTCCTTCATATTGCAAGGTCATCGCAGCGGAGAGTGGGTGAGTTCCAGGGATTTTCCGCCAGGCGCCGTGGTCTGTGCGGGTCGGAAGGCCTCAGGTGCTGGTCAGGGCGGAGATGGAGGGGGTCGAGCGGGGGTGTGAGGCCATACGGCCGACGGTAGTAGAAAGGGCGCTTGTCGCCCTCGGAAAGGCGGGTTACCAAGGATGAGCGATTTCCGGAAAGCCCCCGGGATTCATTCACTTCTTGGAGGAAAGCCGTATGCGTAAGCACACCCAGACCACCACCGCGAACAAGTCCGTCCTGCGTCGTCGCGCCGCTGTTCTGGCCGCGGGCATGGGGGCCTCGGTCGCGCTGGGCTCCGGGGTGGCGCTCGCCTCTGCGGACGCCTCCGCCCCGCAGCACGACGTCTTCGCGACCAAGACCGCCGGTTCCCTCTCGCAGGCCGTGCAGGCCCAGGCCGACGGCCAGCACAAGGCCGCCGAGAAGGACGCGGCCAAGGCCAAGGCCAAGGCCGCCGCCAAGGCCGAGGCCAAGAAGCGTGCCGCCGAGAAGGCCGCGGCGGACCGCAAGAAGCGCGCCGCCAAGCTCGCCAACCCGGCCACCTGGGTGAAGCCGGTGGACCACTACACCAAGGGTTCGACCTTCGGTCTCGGCGGCAGCCACTGGTCCAACAAGCACTCCGGCCAGGACTTCGTCGTGCCCACCGGCACCTCGGTGAAGGCCACGCACAGCGGCACCGTGGTCGAGGCCGGCTGGGGCGGCTCGTACGGCAACAACATCGTGATCAAGCACGGCGACAAGACGTACACCCAGTACGGCCACCTCTCGACGCTCGGTGTGAGCGCCGGCCAGACCGTGAAGACCGGCCAGGAGATCGGCAAGTCCGGCAGCACCGGTAACTCGACCGGCCCGCACCTGCACTTCGAGACCCGGACCGCCCCGGTCTACGGCTTCGCCGTCGAGCCGATCAAGTTCCTGAAGAGCCACGGCGTCCACGCCTGACGCTCCCGGTACCGGCCCCGCCGCGGGCCGGTGACCCACGGTGCCGCCGCCCGCGACGGGCGGCGGCACCGCTGCGTCGGGACCCGCCGGACCGACCCGGGCGGGCGGTGGAGCCGCCGACCCGGCCGGGCGGAGAGCTACCGCCCCGGCTCCTCGGCGTGGTGGGCGGCGGTCACCAGTTCCAGGGCGACCTCCAGGACGGCGTCGCGCTTCTCGTCGGGGTCGCCCTCGAGCTCCTTCATCGCGAACATCCCGGCGTGGATCGTGAAGAGCGCGCTGATGCAGCGGACCTGGTCGGTCAGGGGCGCGTCCGCGTCCTTGACCAGGTCGAACATCGAGACCAGCCGCTCCTTGAAGCCCTCCCCGATGCTCAGCTCCCGCACGGTGGCCTGGTTCTCCTGGATGAAGCGGAAGAGCGGGGCCGCCTCGTGCAGGGCCGCGCTGTAGCGGTGGACGATCTGCTGCTTGGTCTCCAGGGTGCGGGGCTGCCGGCGGGCCCACTCGATCAGCTCGTCCAGCGGCCTGCTCAGGTCCTCGAAGATGCCGAGGACGATGTCCTCCTTCGTCTTGAAGTGGTAGTAGAGCGCTGCCTTGGTGACGTCGAGCTGCTCGGCGATCTCCCGCAGGGACGTCTTCTCGTATCCCTGCTCGGCGAAGAGCTCCAGGGCGACGTCCTGGATGCGCTGCCGGGTGTCGCCCCGGCGCGGCCGGCCTGTGCTGCCCATCTCTTCTCCTGCGCTCGCCCGGGCCGCGGGCCCGGAGAAACTTACTTGACGCCCGGCAAGTAGCGGGTTACCTTCCGAGTGTAGTCAACTTGCCGGGCGGCAAGTAAGTGCACCTCAGGGGGAGTGGTACCCATGGCCCAGGTTCAGGCACCGGGAGCGGCGCCGCCGCAGGCGGCCGCACCGCGCAATGTGCGGGTCGTCCTGCTGGCGCTGATGATCGCGATGCTACTGGCGATGCTCGACAACATGATCGTCGGCACCGCGATGCCCACGATCGTGGGCGAGCTCGGCGGGCTGAGCCATCTCTCCTGGGTGGTGACGGCCTACACCCTGGCCACCGCCGCCTCGACTCCCATCTGGGGAAAGCTCGGCGACATGTACGGGCGCAAGGGCATGTTCCTCGCGTCGATCGTCACCTTCCTCGCCGGTTCGGCCCTCTCCGGGATGGCCCAGACCATGGGGCAGCTGATCGGCTTCCGCGCGCTCCAGGGCCTGGGCGCCGGCGGTCTGATCGTCGGCGTGATGGCGATCATCGGCGAGCTGATACCCCCGCGGGAGCGCGGCAAGTACCAGGGCATGATGGCCGGCGTGATGGCCCTCGCCACCATCGGCGGCCCCCTGATCGGCGGCACCATCACCGACCACCTCGGCTGGCGCTGGAGCTTCTACATCAACCTGCCGCTCGGCGCGGTGGCCCTGGCCATGGTCACGGCGGTGCTGCACCTGCCGAAGAAGAAGGCGCAGGGGCGCATCGACTACGCGGGCGCGGTGCTGCTCACCGTCGGCATCAGCGCGCTCGTGCTGATCACCACCTGGGGCGGCACCGAGTACGCCTGGGGCTCGGCACAGATCGTCGGGCTCGGCGTGACCGGCGTCGCCGCCATCGCGGCCTTCCTCGTCGTCGAGCGGCGCGTGGCGCAGCCGGTCCTGCCGCTGCACATCTTCCGCAACGCCAACTTCACGCTGATCACGCTGATCGGCTTCTTCGTGGGCTTCGTGATGTTCGGCGCGGTGGTCTTCCTGCCGCTCTACCAGCAGACGGTGCAGGGCGCCTCCGCGACCAGCTCGGGACTGCTGCTCCTGCCGCTGCTGCTCTCGATGACGGCCGTCTCGCTGATCGCGGGCCGGGTCACCACCTCGACCGGCAAGTACAAGATCTTCCCGATCGTGGGCGGCGCGCTGGTGACCACCGGGCTGTTCCTGCTGTCCCTGATGGACACCGGGACCAGCCGGTCCACCTCGGCCGTCTACATGGCGGTGCTCGGCGCGGGCCTGGGCTTCCTGATGCAGATCACCATGCTGGTCGCGCAGAACAGCGTCGCGATGAAGGACATCGGCGTGGGCTCCTCGTCCGCGACGCTGTTCCGGACGCTCGGCGGCTCGTTCGGCGTCGCGATCTTCGGTGCCCTCTTCACCCACCAGGTGTCGGAGACCATGGCCGCACGGGTCGGCGCGCGGGGCGCCGCGGTGACCTCGTCCTCGGCGCAGCTCGACCCGAAGAGCCTGGCCCAGCTGCCCGCGGGGATCAAGGACGCCTATCTGCACGGGGTCGCCTCGGGCACCCACCACATCTTCCTCTGGGGCGCGGCGATCAGCCTCGTCTCCTTCGTGGCCGCCTGGTTCGTCAAGGAGGTCCCGCTGCGCGGGGCCGCCGGGCCGGTGGAGCGGAGCGTGAGCGAGGACGCGCCGGCGCCGCAGGTGGCCGTCGGCGAAACCGTCTGAGCGGTCCGCACCGACGGCCCCAGGCGCACGGCCCTCAGCGCAGGCCTCAGCGCACGGACACAACGCCCGCGGCACCCGGCATCGTGCCGGGTGCCGCGGGCGTTCGTGGTGCCGGGTGCCGGGTGCCGGGTGCCGGGTGCCGGGTGCCGGGTGCCGGGTGCCGGGGCTCACTCAGGTCCCGACCGGACCGGCCGAACCTTGCCGGACCGCAGTGCGTTCAGCCCGGACCGGACCGGACCGGACCGGACCGGACCGGACCGGCTCGGCCCGCCCCGCCCAGGCCCCGGTGACCGGGCCCTACTCCGGCAGCGTGATCACCGGGATGCTGCCGGTCTCGGTGGGCGCGGACTCCGGCAGCCACAGCACGGCCACCGCCCCGCCGTCCGCTTCCCGGCTCTCCGAGGACACCCCGCCGTCCGCTTCCCGGCCCTCCGGCGGCACCCCGCCGTCCTGCGGAATCGCGTTGCGGAACGTCAGCCGGGCGCCCAGCACCCGCGCCTGACCCGTGGCGATGGTCAGCCCCAGGCCGTGGCCGTTGCCGGACCGGTCGGTGCTGCCGGTGCGGAACCGGCTCGGTCCCTCCGCCAGCAGTGCGGCCGGGAACCCCGGTCCGTGGTCGCGGACCTTGAGCACCCGCCCGTCCACCGTGACCTCCACCGGCGTCCTCCCGTGCTTGGCGGCGTTGGCGAGGAGGTTGCCGAGGATGCGTTCCAGCCGCCGCGGGTCGGTGTGCACATACGCGTTCCGGTCGACCCGCACCGTGGCGTCCGGGGCCAGCACCCGCACCCGGCGCTCGACGAACTCGCCGAGCGCGATCTCCTGCAGCTCGGCCCGCTCGGCGGCGGTCTCCAGCCGGGCCACCTCCAGCACGTCCTCGACCAGAGTGCGCATCGCCTGCGCCCGGTCCCGGACGAGTTCGGTGGGCCGGCCCGGGGGCAGCAGCTCCGCCGCGGTGAGCAGCCCCGTCACCGGGGTGCGCAGCTCGTGCGCGATGTCCGCGGTGACGCGCCGCTCGGCGTCCAGCCGCTGCTGGAGGGCGTCGGCCATGGCGTCCACCGCCCGCGCCAGGTCGTCCGTCTCGTCCCGCACCCGGCCGCCGATCGCGTCCCGGATCCGGACGCCCGTGTCCCCCTCGGTGATCTTCCCGGCCGCGGTGGCCGCCTTCCGCAGCCGCCGCGAGAGCTGCCCGCCGATGAGCACGCCCAGCGCGCAGCCGCCGAGCACCACCGAGGCCGAGCCGACGACCAGCGCCTGGTCGAGGTCGGTGAGGACGGCGTACCGGTCCTCGAAGCGGGTGTGGATGGACAGCACCCGGCCGCCTGCCAGCGGCACCGCCGCCCAGACCTCGGGGGCGTCGCCCTGGTCGTCGTCGAGATAGGTGGCCCGCTTGCCGGTGAGCACGACGGCCCGCAGCGCCGGGGGCAGCGCCGGGTCGTCGATCTTCGCGAACGGCGGGAGCCCCTTCGTCTTGTAGACGCTCTGCACCCACTTGATGCGCTCGTCCTGCATGTCGCGGCTGCTGTCGAGCATCGAGACACGGGCCGCGTTGTGCACCACCAGGCTGAGCGCGATGGCCCCCAGCGAGCTGACGGCGGCGATGGCGATGATGAGTTTCCAGCGGAGACCGGTCCGCAGGGCGAAACGTCGCACGCGCGGTCAGCCCTTGAGCTTGTAGCCGAAGCCGCGGACCGTCTCGATCCGGTCCTGGCCGATCTTGGCCCGCAGCCGCTGCACATGGACGTCCACCACCCGGGTGTCGCCGCCCCACCCGTAGTCCCAGACCCGTTCCAGCAGCTTGTCGCGGGAGAGGACGGTCCCCGGCGCGCCGGAGAACTCCAGCAGCAGCCGCATCTCCGTCGGGGTCAGGCCGACCGGCTCGCCCCGCTTGAACACCGCCATGCCCTCGGTGTCGACCTCCAGGTCGCCGAAGGTCCGCAGACCGCCCTCGGGCTGCCCGTCGTCGCCCGCGCCGGGCCCGCCCGCATGGCCGAAGCGGCGCATGACCGCCCGGATCCGGGCCACCAGCACCGCCCCGTCGAACGGCTTGGTCACGTAGTCGTCGGCGCCGGCCTCCAGGCCGAGGACCACATCGATCGAGTCCGCCCGCGCCGACAGCATGATCACGGGGACGGCCGACTCGTCCCGGATCCGGCGGCACAGGCTCACCCCGTCCAGGCCGGGCACCATCACGTCCAGCAGCGCGATGTCCGGCCGGTCGGCACGGAACTTCTCCAGCCCCGTCAGTCCGTCCGGTACGGCGGTGACGTGGAACCCGTCGCGCTCCAGCGCGAGCTGGGTCGCCTCACGGATGACGTCGTCGTCCTCGACGAAGAGCACATGGGTATCGGCCATCGTCTGCTCTCAGCCCTCCGGATCCTTGGTCGGGTCGGAGCCCTTCACGGACTTGCTGAACTCGCTGCGGGTCCCCCGGATCTGGGTGAACCTGCCGTCGTCCCAGCGGTAGGTGGTGATGTTCTCGCCCGACGGCTCCGACACCGAGTCACCGGGCGCGTACGTCTGCTGGGTGACCTCCAGATTCCCCTGGGAGATCACCGCGTAGACCGGCGGCTGCTCGTTGGCGAAAACGTTCTCGTACTTCTTGCGCGCCACGTTCTCGCGGTACACATACGACCCGATGCCGATCGCGTCGCCGCAGGTCAGGACGTTGATGACCACATCGGGTGCGCTGTTGCGGGTGATGTCCCCGTAGCTCACGTCCACCGGGTACTCCCCGGCGCACGGCTTGAGGCCCTTGCGGATCTGGTCGCTGACCTTCGGGTCGTTCTTGAGCATCTTCACGGCGTCGACCCGCGACGGCGCGCTGGGGGACGGGGAGGGGGTGGCCGGGACCACCTTGGTCGAGCCCGCCTGTGCCGGGCCCTCGGTACGGACGCCCTCGCCGCCCGTGCCACAGCCGGCCAGCAACAGGCCGGCGGCGGCCGCGCCCGCGACCGCCGCACCGGTCCTGAGGAAACAGGCCGTCGTGCTGTGGGTGTTGTCAGCCCTGGTCAAGCGGCGCACCGCTCGCGCCCCCGCTCGGTGCGTTCCAGCTCCTGTGCGTCCAGCTCCCGGCTCTCCAGCTCCTGGCGCAGCCGGGCCAGCGCCCGGTGCAGCGTGCTCTTCACGGTTCCGGTCGACATGCCCAGGGCCGCCGCCGTCTCCTCCGTGCTCATCTGCTCCCAGTGTCGCAGCACCACGACGCTGCGCTGCTTCGGGGCGAGCACCTTCAGCACGTCCATCAGCAGAGCGCGGTCGGCGCGCTGCTCGGTGCCGTCGTCGACGCTCGGCTCGGGGAGCTGCTCGGTGGGCACCTCGTCCAGCTTCCGCGCCCGCCACCACTCGGTCCGGGTGTTGATCATGACGCGCCGGAGGTAGGCGTCGGCCAGGGACTTGTCGGCTATGCCGTCCCAGCGGCCGAAGGTGCGGGCCAGGGCGGTCTGGAGCAGGTCCTGGGCGTCGACCGGGTCCGGTACGAGACGCCGGGCGCTCCGCAGCAGTGCCTCCTGCCGGGTCCTGACGTACTCCTCGAATCCCAGGACCTCGCCGACCTCACTGCTTGCCATCTCCGACCGCCTCCGTTCCCCGGTTTCCCGCCCCCGTCGCGCCGGACTTCCCGGCACAGCCAGAAAATTACGGAGGCGCTGTAACGGAGCCGTGCGCTCCGGCCCTCGGGATACGCACGGCTACCCGTCGGTTGTGTAACGGCGGGGAGGAAAGGGACGCTGAGTATGGGCGAGAGGAGCCGGGTCAGGCGTGCGGGAGGCGGTACTCCCCGCCGTCGAGCGGCTCCACGAGCCCGTCGGCGACCAGCCCGTCCAGGGCGCGGGCGCGCTGCACCGGCTCGTCCCAGACGGCGTCGAGCGCCGACTGCGGCACCGGGCCGACGGCTTCCCGCAGCACGGCCAGGAGCTTGCCCCGCACCTGGCGGTCGGTGCCCGCGTAGGTCTGGCCCCGGCGCGGCGGTCCGTCGTGCGCGGGCGAGCCGGCGAGCCGCCAGGCGCAGTGCGCGGCGATCGGGCAGCGGTGGCAGTCGGGGGTGCGGGCGGTGCAGACCAGCGCGCCGAGCTCCATGGTGGCGGCGGCCCACGCGGCGGCGGTCGGCTCGTCGTCGGGGAGCAGGGCACGGGCGAGATGGCGCTCGGCGGCCGTGGTGGCGGTCGGCGGGTACTGGGCGCCGCTCACGGCGCGGGCGAACACCCGGCGGACATTGGTGTCCAGGACGGCGTGCCGCTGCCCGTACGCGAAGGAGGCCACCGCCGCCGCGGTGTACTCGCCGACACCGGGCAGCGCGAGGAGCTTCGCGTGGTCGCGCGGTACGTCGCCGCCGTGCCGTTCCGTTATCGCGGCGGCCGCCGCGTGCAGCCGCAGGGCACGGCGCGGGTAGCCGAGCCGGCCCCAGGCGCGGACGGCCTCGCCCGGCGGCTCGGCGGCCAGGTCCGCGGGCCGCGGCCAGCGGGCGAGCCACTGCTCGTACACGGGGAGGACCCGGCTGACGGGGGTCTGCTGGAGCATGAACTCGCTGACCATGACGCCCCAGGGGCCGGCTTCGGGACGGCGCCAGGGGAGGTCGCGGGCGTGCGTCTCGAACCAGTCGATGACCGGGGTGTGCAAGGCGGCGGGAGCATCGGTGCGGGGCGTGGTCGTAGTCATGGCAGTTCCGATCCTGACATGGCTCCGCCCGGCGCGGGACGTTCCGCGCCGGGCGGCGGCCGCCTCGGGAGGGTGGCGCCGCGCGTCAGCGCGCTGCGGAGGCCGCGGGGCCGGTCCCGCCCCGTCGGCGTGTTGTCCGCCCGGCGGGCAGCCGGCCCAATCCCGGCGGCCCGGTCGTGGCGGGCCGGTGGTGGTGGGGAGCCGGTGCGCACGCCGACGGCGTTCTCCTTCCCGGATGGTCACGGACGGTGCCCGGGCCGCCCGTTCGGTCGCGGTGGGTGACGACCGTCGCGCCGGCCGCACGGCGGTCCGGGACCCGCGGCCGGAATCCGTGATGATGATCCGGAAAAGACGACGGAATGGCGGCGGGTACTGGCCGGTCAACGGGGCGATCTCTCGTACAGTTTGCGCGTGGGATCTCTGCGCAATCCGGTCGGGCCGCTTCCCTCCTCCATCTACTGGCGACGGAGGGCAGTTGCGGCGTGCGTGGTCGCGCTGCTCGGCCTTCTGGTGCTGTGGGCCGTCGGCTCCGGCGGCTCGGGAGGCCAGGACGACCGGGGGCAGGGCCGCGACGGCGGCGGTCCCGCGTCGTCCATCGGTCCCGGCCCCTCCTCGTCCGGTCCGGCCGTCACCGAACGGCCGGGCGGCCGCGACGAGTCGACGGGCGGCGGCAGCGGCGGCTCCGCGGGCACCAGCGGCGGGCCGGGCGGCGGAGCCGGCGGTTCCGCGACGGCGGGCCCCGGCGACGACGGCCAGGGGCAGGGCGGCGCGGCGACGGGTGCGGGCGGAAGCGGCGCAGCCGGCGTCCCGGCCGGTACGGGCCTCCCCGACTGCACGCGCGACGCGGTGAAGTTGAGCGTGCGCAGCGTCAGGAACTCCTACGCCCCGGACGAGAAGCCCGAGTTCGAGATCGTCGCGAAGAACTCCTCCGAACAGTCCTGCAAGGTGACGTTCGGTGAGAAGGACGCGGTCATGACCATCACCTACGCGGACGACGACGATCCGCTCTGGGCCTCGGACGACTGCGCGAAGAAGAGCCGCCGGATGCAGCTGGCGGTCCCGGCCGAGGGGGAGGCCACGCGCGACGTCGAGTGGGACCGCCGGCCCAGTGAGCCCAAGTGCGCCACGCCGTCGGCGGGTTCGGCGAAGCCGGGCACCTACCTGGTGGAGGTGAAGGGCGCCGGGCTGCCGGCCGCCCAGGTCTCCTTCTCCCTCGCCAAGGACTGACCGCAGCTCCCGCGCCGCGGCCCCGCCGTCCCAGGGACGACGGGGGCCGGTGGACGGGCCGGCCGGTGGACAGGCGCTAGACGTACCGCTCGAGGATCGAGGACTCGGCCAGCCGGGACAGGCCCTCGCGGACGGAGCGGGCCCGGGCCTCGCCCACGCCCTCCACCGTCTGCAGGTCGTCGACGCTGGCCGCCAACAGCTTCTGCAGGCCGCCGAAGTACTCGACCAGCCGCTCGATGACGGTGTTCGGCAGCCGGGGCACCTTGGCCAGCAGCCGGTAGCCCCGCGGGGAGACCGCGGAGTCCAGGGCCTCCGGGGAACCGCTGTACCCCAGCGCCCGCGCCACCGTGGGCAGCTCCAGCAGCTCCGCGTGGCTGAGCGAGTCCAGCTCGGTCATCGCCTCGGGCACCGTGCGGGAGCGCCGGGCCGTCGGCTCGGGCACGTAGTCGCGGGCCACCAGCTCGCGCTCCGGCTCCACCCCCGCGATCAACTCGTCCAGCTGGAGGGAGAGGAGCCGGCCGTCGGTGCCCAGCTCCACGACGTACTCGGCGATCTCCGTGGCGATGCGCCGCACCATCTCCAGGCGCTGGGCCACCGCCGAGACGTCCCGGACCGTCACCAGGTCCTCGATCTCCAGCGCCGAGAGCGTGCCCGCCACCTCGTCGAGCCGGAGCTTGTAGCGCTCCAGGGTGGCCAGGGCCTGGTTGGCGCGGGAGAGGATCGCCGCGGAGTCCTCCAGGACGCGGCGCTGCCCGCCGACGTACAGCGCGATCAGCCGCATCGACTGGCTGACGGAGACCACCGGGAAGCCCGCCTGGATGGAGACGCGCTGCGCGGTGCGGTGCCGGGTGCCCGTCTCCTCGGTGGCGATCGAGGCGTCCGGGACCAGCTGAACACCCGCTCGGACGATCTTGGTGATGTCCTTGTCGAGGATCAGTGCGCCGTCCAGCTTGCACAGCTCGCGCAGCCGGGTCGCGCTGAATTCGACGTCGAGCACGAAGCCGCCGGTGCACATCGACTCGACCGACTTGTCCATGCCGAGGACGATGAGGCCGCCGGTGTTGCCCCGCAGGACGCGTTCGAGCCCGTCACGCAGCGCCGTGCCGGGCGCGACCGCGCTCAGCGAGGCTCGCATCAGGCCATCGGCGCCGGAGCTCCCGCCGGACTTCCCGGGAGCTGCCGTCCGGTCGCTGGCTGCCACTGCACTCCTCCGGTCGCAGGATTGGGGGGCCCGGGTGCGTACGTACGGGCGAGACCAGGGCAAAGTCTACCGGCGGCCGGACTACTTATGTGGTGCCTCCTCCTTCGGGGCTTCCCGGCGCGTGCGCCGGGGCAGAACGCGCAGCGCGTCACCCATGTCCGCCACCTCCGTCACCCGCATCCCGGCCGGGACCTTTCCCGGGTCGGCGGGGACCAGCGCGTGGGTGAAGCCGAGCCGGGCCGCCTCGGCCAGCCGCCGCTGCACCCCGGTGACCCGGCGTACCTCTCCCGCCAGGCCGACCTCGCCGATCGCGACGAGGTTCTTCGGCAGCGGTGTGTCGCTCGCGGCGCTGGCCAGGGCGAGCGCCACGGCGAGGTCGGCGGCCGGTTCGGAGAGCTTCACCCCGCCGACCGTGGCGCTGTAGATGTCCCGCTTGCCGAGCTGGGAGATCTTGCCCCGCTGCTCCAGGACGGCCAGCATCATCGAGACCCGGGAGGTCTCCAGACCCGAGGTGGTCCGGCGCGGCGAGGGGATCTGCGAGTCGACGGTGAGCGCCTGCACCTCGGCGACGAGCGGGCGGCGGCCCTCCAGGGTGACGGTGAGACAGGTCCCGGGCACCGGCTCGGCCCGGCGGGTCAAGAAGAGGCCCGACGGGTCGGCGAGGCCGGTGATGCCCTCGTCGTGCAGCTCGAAGCAGCCGACCTCGTCGGTCGCGCCGTAGCGGTTCTTCACGCCCCGGACCAGGCGCAGCCGGGCGTGCCGGTCGCCCTCGAAGTGCAGCACCACATCCACCAGATGCTCCAGCAGCCGCGGGCCGGCGATGGCGCCGTCCTTGGTCACATGGCCGACCAGGAGGGTGGACATGCCGCGCTCCTTGGAGGCGCGGATCAGCGCACCGGCGACCTCCCGGACCTGGGCCATGCCGCCGGGCGCCCCGTCGATCTCGGGGGAGGCGACGGTCTGCACCGAGTCCAGGACGAGCAGGGACGGCTTGACGGTGTCGAGATGGCCGAGGACGGCGGAGAGGTCGGTCTCGGCGGCGAGGTAGAGGTGGTCGTTGAGCGCCCCGATCCGGTCGGCGCGCAGCCGGACCTGGCTCGCCGACTCCTCACCGGTCACGTAGAGGGTGCGCCGCTCGTCGGAGGCGGCCTTCGCGGCGACGTCCAGGAGCAGCGTGGACTTGCCGACGCCCGGCTCTCCCGCGAGCAGCACGACGGCGCCGGGGACGAGCCCGCCGCCCAGCACCCGGTCCAGTTCGGCCACCCCGGTGCTGCGGGCGGTGGCCTGGCGGCCGTCGACCTGGCCGATCGGCAGCGCGGCCGAGGTGACGCGGCCGGGCGCGGTGGTGCGGACCGCGGGCGCGCCGCCGAACTCCTCGACCGTGCCCCACGCCTGGCACTCCGGGCAGCGGCCGAGCCATTTGGCGGTGGTCCAGCCGCATTCGGTGCAGCGGTAGGAGGGACGGTCCTTGGCGGACGAACGGGAGGTGCGGGCAGCCATGCGGTTCACCGTAGCGGTGGGGTACGACACGGGGGTGCGGGGCGGCGGAGTACGGCGCGCGGGGTGGCTCTGTGCCCGGGCGCAGGGAGCGGTGGCGTCCCGCGTGAGGCCGGCGGGGAGGCCGGAGCGGGGAGGCCGGAGCGGGGCGGGCGAACGGGCCGGGCCGGGCGGTCGCGTGCACGGAATCCTCCGTGCGCGATGGCTTATAGCAGAGTCGCGGCCGTGCAAGAGGAGTGCGTGTCCCCCTTTGAGTGACATGGTCACCCGATGGGGTTAAATCTGCCCAAGTGGTCCGAGCGGCCCGCCATCATCCGCCTACCGTCGCCGGATGATGAGCAGCAGGCGCGGAAGGCCCACGCACACCACCGGCGCACACCGGGCGCAACGCCGTGCGCAGAGCTCCGCGCAGGGCAGCTCGGGCGGCTCCTCGGGCGGCTCCACCGGCGGCGGCGCCTCGGGTGGTGGCACCCCGGGCGGCGGCGCCTCGGGTGGTGGCGCCTCGGGTGGTGGATCCACGGGCAGTTCGGGGTCCGTCTCCGCTCCGGAGGCGGAGCACCCCGCCCCGGGGGCCGCGCCCGAGCGGCACCCGCGGCGGCTCACCGCCCGCTACGAGCCCCATCTGGACGGCCTGTTCACCTACTGCCTGTCCGTGCTCTGCGAACACGAGGCGGCGACGACCGTACTCGGCGACGTCATGGCGCTCGCCCAGGTGCAGGACGGGCGCCGGCCGGCCGACGGCACGCAGTACCGGCCCTGGCTCTACGCCCTCGCCCGCTGGGCCTGTCTGCAACGCCTCGCCGAGCAGCGCCGGACGGGCGGCACACCGGCCCCGGCGCCCCTCCCGGAAGCCCCGCGGCCGGGCGCCCGGCCATCGGGCACCCCGCAATCGGGCCCCCGGCAGCCGGGCGGCGCGCGGCCGGGCGCTCCGCGGTCCGGTGGCTCAGGGCGGGGTGCCTCCGCCCCGCAGTCCGCTGCGAAGCCCGCTGCCCCGAAGCCCGCTGCCCCGAAGCCCTCTGCTCCCGCTGTCGCGAAGCCGCCCGCCGCGAACCCCTCGGCGCCGGGACCCTCCGCCCCAGGTCCCTCCGCACCGAAGGCATCCGGTTCGCGGCAGTCGGCCCCGAAAGCGTCGGCCTCGACAGCGCCGGCCTCGAAAGAGCAGGCCTCGAAAGAGCAGGCCCCGAAAGTGCCCGCCTCGAAAGGGGCCGCGCCGAAGTCCCCCGCACCGCCTGCGCGGAGGCCCGCGCCCTCCGGGCCCGGGGCCCAGGCGCCGCCCGGCACTCCTGAACTATCCGGCACCCCTGATCCATCCGGTTCGCCCGAGCCATCCGGTTCGCCCGAGCCGTCCGGTGCTCCCGAGCCGTCCGGTGGTCCCGAACCACTCGGTGCTCCCGAGCCGTCCGGTGCCGTCGAGCCGTCCGAGGCCGCCGTCTCCCGGCACCGCCGGGAACTCGCCGCTCTCGCCTGGCCGGAGGCCGCGGGCACCACGCCCGAGCAGCGGGAGGCGCTCGAACTCGCGGTCCGGCACCAGCTGCCGCCGGACGAGGTCGCCGCCGTCCTCGGGCTGGAGCCCGACGCCGCCCGCGCGCTGCTGTCGAGCGCCGCCTGCGAAGTGGAGCGGACCCGTGCCGCGCTCGTCGTCGTGGAGCGCGGAAGCTGTCCCGTCGTGGCCCGCCTCACCGGGGACAGCCAGGTGCTGCTCGGGGCCGCGCTCCGCCGGGAGCTCGTACGGCACGTCGACGACTGCCCCGACTGCCGGCGCACCGCCGAGCGCGCGACCGCGCGCGGCCCCTGGCCCGGCAGCACCGCCGAGCCCGGAACCCTGCCGGTGCTCGAGGCGCCGCGGGCCGCCGCCTACGCCGCGATGGCGCGCACCCGTCGCGGCGGCCGGGCCATCGGGCGGACCGGGCCGCGCTACCACCGCAGCGGGTTCCCGATGGACCCCAAGGACCGGGTCGCCCGGCGGCGCCGGATGCGCAGCCGGGCCGTGACGACGGCCGTGGTCGCGACCGTGGTCGCCGCGCCGGTGCTCGCGCTGTGGGCGGCCTACCAGCAGGCGCCGGTCACCGGCGAGGGCCGGGAGACGGGCTCGGTGACCGCGGCCGACGCGGGCCCCGGCGGGCTCTCCGGCCACCCGTACGAGGAGGCGGGCAACGCCGAGGCGGGGCCGGAGTCCGGGTTCCGTACGGGCGGCCGGTCCCCGGACGTGTCGGTGGAGGTGGTGGACAAGAACGGCGAACGGCACTCCGCCGGGCACCGCCGCCGGGGCACGCCGACGGCCCGTTCCTCCTGGTCGTCCCTGCCGTCCGGGACCACCCGGACGGGCAGCGGGGCCCTGGCGCCCCCGGGCGGGCCGGCGGCGAAGGGGCCGGGCCGGCTGACGGTCGCCGCGCAGCCGAGCGGCGGTACGACGCTGATCACGCTGACCGCGTCGGGCGGCTCGCCGGTGCGCTGGTCCGCCTCGACGGACGCCCTCTGGCTGCGCCTGAGCCTGACGGCGGGCCTGCTGCACCCCGGGGAGTCGGTGACGATCACCGCGGTGGTGGACCACGACCGGGAGCCGGCCGGGCCGTGGACCGCGCGGGTGTCGGTGGCTCCCGCCGGAGCGGTGGTGGCCATCGAGGGCCGCGGGGCGACTCCCGGGCCGACGAGCACCCCGACGCCGTCCGAGCCGTCCCCGACACCGACCCCACCGGGGCCGTCGGCGCCCGAGGAGCCGTCGGGGAGTAGCGGCACCCCGTCACCGAGCGGCAGCGCCACCGCGGTCCCGTCGGAGTGACGGTCGTCCGGACCGCTGCGGACCCCCGCCGTCGCGTCGCCGGGGCGGGCGCGGACTCCGGTCGTCACGTCGTCCGGACCGGCGCGGACTCCGGTCGTCACGTCGTCCGGACCGGCGCGGACTCCCGTCGTCACATCTCCGGGACCCGAGTGCGGCTCCCCACCGTCTGCCCCGGCCAGGACCCGTTACCGTCACTCCGCCCGAGCCGCCCGAGCCGCCCGAGCCGCCCGAGCCGCCCGAGCCGCCCGGCCCGACCGGGAGCCGTACGGTGTCAGGCCGGGTCCGCCGGGTGCGGGGCCATCGGGAGCTGGGCGGCGAGCCGCTGCTCGCAGAGCTCGACCAGCCGGTCGTAGGCGCCCTCGCCCATCAGCTCGGTGAGTTCCGGCCGGTAGGAGACGTACACCGGGTCGCCCGCGCCGTGCGCCGAGGTGGCCGACGTGCACCACCAGTGCAGATCGTGGCCACCGCTGCCCCAGCCGCGCCGGTCGTACTCGCCGATCGAGATCACCAGCACCTGGGTGTCGTCGGGCCGGTCGACCCACTCGTACGTCCGCCGGACCGGCAGCTGCCAGCAGACGTCCGGCTTGGTCTCCAGCGGTTCGCGGCCCTCGCGCAGCGCCAGGATGTGCAGCGAGCAGCCCGCGCCGCCCGGGAAACCCGGCCGGTTCTGGAAGATGCAGGAGCCCTTCCAGCGGCGGGTCTGGCGCTCCCCGTCCTCGTCCTCCTCGACCCAGCCGGAGGCCGTGCCGATGTCATGGAACTGCCAGATGTCCGGCGTCAGGCGGGCCGCGTGCCCGGCCACCCGCTGCTCGTCCTCCTCGTCGGAGAAGTGCGCGCCCAGCGTGCAGCAGCCGTCGGACGCCCGCCCCGCCTGGATGCCCTGGCAGCCCTGGCCGAAGATGCAGTTCCAGCGGGAGGTCAGCCAGGTCAGATCGCAGCGGAAGAGCTGCTCGTCGTCGTCCGGGTCCGGGAACTCGACCCAGGCGCGCGTGAAGTCCAGCCCCACCTCGTCGTCCGGAGGGGTGGAGCCGGTGGCATCGGCCATTTCGTCCGGCTTGGCCTTTTTCGTCTTACCCACGTCACCAGCGTAAGCGTGCGGAGGCGCGTTCATGACCCGTCACGCGCCGCAGTAGCGTGCACCGTATGAGACTCGGTGTCCTCGACGTGGGTTCGAATACGGTTCATCTGCTCGTGGTGGACGCGCACCCGGGCGCCCGCCCGCTCCCCGCCCACTCCCACAAGGCGGAGCTGCGGCTCGCCGAACTCCTCGACGAGGACGGCGCGATCGGCGAGCAGGGCGTCGACCGGCTGATCGCCACGATCTCCGACGCGCTCCAGGCGGCCGAGGACAAGGGCGTCGAAGCGGTGCTGCCGTTCGCCACCTCCGCCGTCCGTGAGGCGACCAACGCCGAGGCCGTCATCGCCCGGGTCACCGAGGAGACCGGGGTCGACCTGGCCGTGCTGACAGGGGACGAGGAGGCCCGGCTCACCTTCCTGGCCGCGCGGCGCTGGTTCGGCTGGTCGGCCGGGCGGCTGCTGGTCCTGGACATCGGCGGCGGCTCGCTGGAGATCGCCTACGGGCTGGACGAGGAGCCGGACCGCGAGGTGTCGCTGCCACTGGGCGCCGGCCGGCTCACCGGCTCCTGGCTGCCGGGCGACCCGCCGGAGCCGGCCGACGTCAAGGCGCTCCGGCGGCACATCCGGGCCGAGATCGCCAGGATCGTGCACGAGTTCACCCGGTTCGGCCCGCCGGACCACGTCGTCGCCACCTCCAAGACCTTCAAGCAGCTGGCGCGGATCGCCGGCGCGGCCCGCTCCGCCGAGGGGCTCTACGTCGAGCGGGTGCTGCCCCGGAAGGCGCTGGAGGAGTGGGTTCCGCGGCTCTCGGCCATGACCGTGGAGGAGCGCTCCGAGCTGCCCGGGGTGTCCGAGGGCCGGGCCTCCCAGCTGCTCGCCGGAGCGCTCGTGGCGGAGGCCGCGATGGACCTGTTCGGCGTGGAGGAGCTGGAGATCTGCCCCTGGGCGCTGCGCGAGGGAGTCATCCTCCGGCGGCTGGACCACCTGCCCCCGGGGTGACCCGGGTCTCCCCGCCGATCGCGGGGTGGCCCGGTAATCCGTCCCGCACACGCCGTACGCTGTCTCCCGTGGCTCAACCAGCGGTGCGCATCCCGGAAGCGAAGGTCGCCCTGTCGACCGCGTCCGTGTACCCGGAGTCCACGGCGACCGCTTTCGAGATCGCCGGGCGCCTGGGCTACGACGGTGTCGAGATCATGGTCTGGACCGATCCGGTCAGTCAGGACATCGGCGCGCTGCGCCGGCTCTCCGACTACCACGGGGTGCCGATTCTGGCCGTCCACGCGCCGTGTCTGCTGATCACCCAGCGGGTGTGGTCCACCGACCCGTGGGTGAAGCTCCAGCGGGCCAGGTCGGCCGCGGAGCAGCTGGGCGCGTCCACGGTCGTGGTGCACCCGCCGTTCCGGTGGCAGCGCAACTACGCCCGGGACTTCGTGAACGGAATCTGGCGGATGGCGGACGAGACGGACGTCCGGTTCGCGGTCGAGAACATGTATCCCTGGCGCTACCGGGACCGCGAAATGCTCGCCTACGCCCCGGACTGGGACGTCACCAAGGACGACTACCGGCACTTCACGGTCGACCTGTCGCACACGGCGACGGCACGCAACGACGCGCTGGACATGGTCGACCGGATGGGCGACCGGCTCGCCCACATCCATCTCGCGGACGGCAACGGCTCCAACAAGGACGAGCACCTGGTGCCGGGGCGCGGCAGCCAGCCCTGTGCCGCGCTGCTGGAACGATTGGCCGGGAGCGGATTCACCGGCCATGTCGTCGTCGAGGTCAACACCCGGCGGGCGATGTCGGCCGCCGAGCGGGAGGCGGACCTGGCGGAGGCGCTGGCCTTCACCCGGCTGCACCTGGCCTCGTCGGCGCGGGCCGGCCGGAAGTGAACGGCAGGACGTGAACGGCGGCACGGGGGCACGGACCGGCGGGGGAGTGCGGTGACCGGCGACGGGAAGGGCGCGGGGAACGGGAACGGCGCCGGGCCGGGCGGTCCGCCGGCCGAGGGCGCGGCGGACGCGCCGAAGCCCCGCAGGCGCGGCAGGCCGAGCCGGACGGACACCGGCGACGGCCCCGGAACCAGGGACCGGATCCTGACCGCGGCCCGGACCGAGTTCGCGGCGAGCGGGTACGACAAGACCTCCGTCCGGAGCATCGCCAAGGCCGCCGGGGTCGACTCGGCCCTCGTCCACCACTACTTCGGCACCAAGCAGCAGATCTTCGCCGCCGCCATCGAGCTGTCCTTCGAGCCCGCGCTGAGCGTGCCCGACGTGCTGGCCGAGGGGACCGAGGACATCGGCGAGCGGCTCGCCCGCTACTTCTTCGGGATCTGGGAGAACCCGGCGACCCGGGCCCCGCTGCTGGCGGTCATCCGCTCCGCGCTCACCCACGACGCGGCGGCGAGCGTGCTGCGCGGGTTCGTGCTGCGCCGGCTGCTGGGGCGGGTCGCGGGGGAGCTCGCCGTTCCGGACCCGGAGTTCCGCGCCGAGCTGGCGGCGTCGCAGATGGTCGGGATCGCGATCCTGCGGTACGTGCTCCGGGTCGAACCGCTCGCCTCCGCGGACATCGAGGAGATCATCGCCAAGGTCGCCCCGACGCTCCAGCGCTACCTCACCGAGGACTGACCCGCCGGGCGGCGGACCGGCCGGGGCGGCGGACCCCGGTCCCGGGCGCACGGCCCTCGGGCGCGCGCCGGATGCCGTAGCGGTTGGCGTGCCGTCCGTGGCCGTCGGGCGCCGGATCCCGTGGCCGGAAGTCCCCGGGAGGGTGAGACAGGCGTCCCGCATTGCGGACAAGCTGTCCGGATCCTGGCCCCGGGGCGTAGGCTCGTAGGGTCCCGGCGGCGTAGCCGGGCGGCCGGACGCCGTAGCGCGTGAGCGCCGCAGACCGGAGAACCCCCAGAGGGAGTGACCACCCGTGCCAGAGCTGAGGTCCCGCACCGTCACCCACGGACGCAACATGGCGGGCGCCCGTGCCCTTCTTCGCGCCGCCGGCGTAGCGCGCGAGGACTTCGGCAAGCCCATCATCGCGGTGGCCAACAGCTTCACCGAGTTCGTGCCGGGCCACACCCACCTCCAGCCGGTCGGCCGGATCGTCTCCGAGGCGATCCAGGAGGCCGGCGGGGTGCCGCGGGAGTTCAACACCATCGCGGTGGACGACGGCATCGCCATGGGCCACGCCGGGATGCTCTACTCCCTGCCCTCCCGGGACCTGATCGCGGACTCCGTCGAGTACATGACGGAGGCGCACTGCGCCGACGCGCTGATCTGCATCTCCAACTGCGACAAGATCACTCCGGGCATGCTGATGGCCGCCATGCGCCTCAACATCCCGACGGTCTTCGTCTCCGGCGGCCCGATGGAGTCCGGCACGGCGACGCTGGTCGACGGCACCGTGCGCAAGCTGGACCTGATCTCCGCCATCGCCGACTCGGCGAACGACGCGGTCTCGGACGAGGACATGGCCCTCATCGAGGAGAACGCCTGCCCCACCTGCGGTTCGTGCTCCGGCATGTTCACCGCGAACTCGATGAACTGCCTCACCGAGGCGATCGGCCTGTCGCTCCCCGGCAACGGCTCCGTGCTGGCCACCCACACCGCCCGCAAGGCGCTGTACCAGGCCGCGGGCCGCACGGTCGTCGACATCACCCGGCGCTACTACGAGCAGGACGACGAGACGGTGCTGCCGCGCACCGTCGGCTCCCGCGCCGCGTTCGAGAACGCCATGGCGCTGGACATCGCCATGGGCGGCTCCACCAACACGATCCTCCACCTGCTCGCGGCCGCCCAGGAAGCCGGGCTGGACTTCACCATGCCCGACATCGACGGCCTGTCGCGCCGCATGCCGTGCCTGTCCAAGGTGGCGCCGAACGGCGCCTACTACATGGAGGACGTCCACCGGGCCGGCGGCATCCCCGCGATCCTCGGCGAGCTCTACCGGGCGGGCCTGCTCAACGACGCCGTGCACACCGTGCACAGCAGCTCCCTCGACGCCTGGCTGAAGACCTGGGACATCCGCGGCGGTTCGCCGTCCGCCGAGGCCGTCGAGATGTTCCACGCGGCGCCCGGATGCGTCCGTTCCGCCACCGCCTTCTCGCAGTCCGAGCGGTGGGACACGCTGGATACCGACGCCGCCAATGGCTGCATCCGCGACATCGAGCACGCCTACTCCACCGAGGGCGGCCTCGCCATCCTGCACGGCAACCTCGCCGAGGACGGCTGCGTCGTGAAGACCGCCGGCGTCGACGAGTCCATCTGGACCTTCGAGGGCCCGGCCGTGGTGTGCGAGTCCCAGGACGAGGCCGTCGACGCGATCCTGAACAAGCGGGTGAAGGAGGGCGACGTCGTCGTCATCCGCTACGAGGGACCGCAGGGCGGGCCGGGCATGCAGGAGATGCTCTACCCCACCTCCTTCCTCAAGGGCCGCGGCCTGGGCAAGAAGTGCGCACTCATCACCGACGGCCGGTTCTCCGGCGGCACATCCGGCCTGTCGATCGGCCACGCCTCCCCCGAGGCGGCGTCCGGCGGCACGATCGCGCTCGTCGAGGACGGCGACCTGATCCGGATCGACATCCCGGGCCGCGCCATCGAGCTCGAGGTCTCCGAGGAGGAGCTGGCCGCCCGCCGCGCCGCCCTGCTGGAGAAGGTCGGCGGCTACCGCCCGGTCAACCGTGAGCGCAAGGTCTCCCAGGCCCTGCGCGCCTACGCGGCGATGGCGACCAGCGCGGACAAGGGCGCGGTGCGGGACGTGAGCAAGCTCGGCTGACGGGCGGGTCGCCCGGGGCTCCCGGGCACCGGGCCCGTAGCGCCGGGCTCCGGGGGCCGTACCGCCGGGCTTCGGGGCCCGTAGCGCCGGGCCCCGTACCGCCGGGCTCCGGCCGGGCCGGGCCATAATCGACGGCATGAGTGAGACGCAGCAGCCCGCCGTTCCCCGGCCCGAGCCGATCCGGTTCTTCGGCACGACCTGGGTGCACCACGACGGGGCCTACGGGCTGCGGCGCGTCGGCGTCGCCGTCGGCGCGCTGGTGGCGGCCGCGGCCGGTGCCTTCGTGCTGCGCCTCGGCTACGAGGGGCTGAGCATCGCCGCGGTCGGCGGCTTCGTCAGCATGCTGGTGGTCGTGATGTTCGCGGCGTGCAACGCGCTCGCCTTCCGCCGTGCCTGGGAGGGCTTCACCCGCCGCCCGGACCCGGCCACCGACGCCTCCGTGGAACGCTCCCTGCAGAGCGTCCGCATGATCGGCTTCATCGGCGTGCTGCTCGCCTGGTTCTGCCGCGCCTTCGTCGAGGCCCCGGGGGAGAAGCTGCACCGCGCCGAGTACGAGCGGGAGTGCGAGCTGTACGAGCGCCGACGCGCGTCCCGGGCGGGAAACCCGGCCGCCCGCGGCTCGGCGAAGCGGCGCAAGCGCGGCTGACCTGGCGGGCGGCCCGGGAGCGCCGTTCCGCCCGCGGGCCGGCGCCTGCGCGCGCCCGGTCCCTCAGGGCGGGGTCCCTCAGGACTCCCCGAGGACGGCCCCAGGCGAGGAGGGCTTTCCCTCAGGGTGACGAGGCCCGCGCCGGCCGACCCTCCCCGTACAGCCAGGCCGCGAACAGCCCGCCCAGATCCCTGCCCGCCTCCTTCTCGCAGTACGCGATGAAGTCGCGGGAGTCGGCGTTCCGGTGCCGGTACGTCGTCGCCCAGCCCTTCAGGATGCGGAAGAACGTCCGGTCGCCGACCGTCCTCCGCAGCTCGTGGAGCACCATCGCGCCGCGCTCGTAGACCGGGTCGTCCGAGATGTTCTCCGCGGTGCCCGGATCGCCGGGAGGGAACTCCCACACCGGGTCGTCCTCCCCCTTGGCGTACGTCCTGTCGAAGGTCCGCTGCGCAGAGTCCCCGCCGTGCTGCTCGGTCCACAGCCACTCCGCGTAGGTGGCGAAGCCCTCGTTGAGCCACATGTCGCGCCAGGTCTTCGGGGTCACCGAATTGCCGAACCACTGGTGCGCCAGCTCGTGGAGGACCGTCAGGCGGTCCGGGGCGTCCGGATAGACGGGCTTGGTCTGGACCTCCAGCGCGTAGTCCACGTCCCCTGGCTCGTGGTCCACGATCGCGCCCGCGGAGGAGAAGGGGTACGGGCCGAACAGCCCGCTCTCCCACTCCAGCATCTCCGCCATCCCGCTCAGCGGCCCGGCGCTCCGCTTCGCCACCCGCGGGTCCACGGCGACCAGCAGCGGCAGCCCGCTCCTCGTCGTCGACCGGGTGACCTCGAACTTTCCGATGGTTGCGGTGGCGAGGTAGCCGGCCATCGGCTCGCCGCTGTGCCAGCGGAACGTGGTGCGGCCGGCGCGGGTCCGGCTGTCCCGGAGCTCTCCGTTGGCCAGGGCGGTCCAGCCCTCGGGGACGGTGATCGCGAAGTCGTAGGCGGCCTTGTCGCTGGGGTGGTTGTTGCCCGGGAACCAGGTCATGGAGCCGGTGGGCTCGCCCACCACCAGGGCCCCGTCGTCGGTCGGCACCCAGCCCTCGGTCGAGCCGTCGGGGTCGACGAGCGCCCGCGGCGTGCCGTCGTAGTCGACCGTCGTGCGGAAGACCGCGCCCTTGCGCACCGGGCTCTGCGGCCGGACGACCAGCTTGTCCGTGGTGCGCCGCGCCGTGGCCCGCCGGCCGTCGACGGTCACCTCGCGGACGGTCAGTCCGGCCAGGTCCAGGCTGAAGCTGCGCAGCTCGGCCGTGGCCGTGGCGGTGATGCCGGCCGTCCCGTCGAGCCTGCGGCGCTCCACGTCGTAGTCCAGCCGGAGCGCGTAGTGCCCGACGTCGTAACCGCGGTTCCCCAGCCGGGGGAAGATCGGATCCCCGACGCCGTCCGCGCCGGTGGCGGTGGTCCGCCCCGATCCGGAGGCGCATGCGGACAGTGCCAGGCAGGAGAGCAGCGCCAGGAGCGCGCCGAGCGGGGCCGCGCCCCGGCGGGCGGCGGCCGGCGAACGGGCCGGCGAGGGACCTTCCACGGATCACCGTCTCTCGTCACCGGATCTCTCGATCCCCGGGGACGCGGATGCGCGGGATGCGCCGGTGCCGACCCTACGGCCCCGGTGCCGGGCAGCACGGGAAGGCGCGATCCGAACGGCACGGGAAGACGGAACGGCACCGGACGGGTGACGGCCGTCGCCCCGGGTGGACCGGGTCTGACTGAGCCCTGCCGTTCCGTGCCCTGCCGTTTCCGCACCGCACCGCACCGTGCCGTGCCGTGCCGCACGGCGCCGTTCCGTGCCGTGCCGCACGGCACCGTTCCGCGCCGTGCCGTTCCGCGCCGCACCCCACCGCTTGCGGCGGGACGTGCGGGCCGGTCACACCGGGACCAGCGGGCCGGCCGAGGCCGACAGCCCCACGAAGCAGCTCCGGAGCAAACGGTTCCGCGCCGTCCCGGCCCCTTGACGCGCGCCACCCCCGGCAGCATTATTCATCGCATGATGAATA
This sequence comes from Streptomyces sp. NPDC002055, assembly GCF_040296705.1. Taxonomy (NCBI): domain Bacteria; kingdom Bacillati; phylum Actinomycetota; class Actinomycetes; order Kitasatosporales; family Streptomycetaceae; genus Streptomyces; species Streptomyces sp. NPDC002055. The sequence goes on along the minus strand of NZ_JBEOXS010000017.1, from coordinate 4,550 downwards.
AATCCGGGGAGCCCGCCATCCGGGCCCGCGGCCTCAGCGTCGTCCGCGGCGGCCGCACCGTCCTCGACACCCTCGACTTCGACATCCCCCGCGGCGGGGTCACCGGCCTGCTCGGCCCCAGCGGCTGCGGAAAGTCGACCCTGATGCGCGCCGTCGCCGGCACCCAGGCCAAGGTCACCGGCGTCCTCGACGTCCTCGGCCACCCGGCCGGCGCCGCCCCGCTGCGCTCCCGCGTCGGCTACGTCACGCAGGCCCCGTCCGTCTACGCCGACCTCACCGCCCGTCAGAACCTCGACTACTACGCGGCCGTTCTCGACCCCCGCCAGGGCCGTACCGAGCGGCGCGCCGAGGTCGACCGGGCGCTCGCCGAGGTCGATCTCGGCGACCACGCCGACGCACTGGCCGGCACCCTCTCCGGCGGACAGCGCTCCCGCGTCTCCCTCGCCGTGGCGCTGCTCGGCCGTCCCGAACTCCTGGTGCTCGACGAGCCGACCGTCGGCCTGGACCCCGTCCTCCGCCGCGACCTCTGGAACCTCTTCCACCGGCTCGCCGAGGAGCGCGGCACGAGCCTGTTGATCTCCTCCCACGTCATGGACGAGGCCGAGCGCTGCGGCCGGCTCCTGCTGATGCGGGCCGGCCGGATCCTCGCCGACGACACCCCGGAGGCGCTGCGCGCCCGGACGGGCACCGCGACCGTCGAGGACGCCTTCCTGCGCCTGGTCGACGCCGCGCGGCAGCGCGACGAGTCTGCGGCCACGGACACCGGCCCGGCCCTCGCCGCCACGGCAGCCGCCGGCAGCGCTTCGTCCGCCGGCCCCACGACCACCGGAGCCGGCCCCACGACCACCGGAGCCGGCCCCACGACCACCGGAAGGGAACAGCGGTGAACCTCGCCCGCACACTCGCCACCGCCCGCCGCGTCCTGCGGCAACTCGGCCACGACCGGCGCACCATCGCCCTGCTGCTGCTCGTCCCCTGCCTGCTGCTGGGGCTCCTGCGCTACGTGTTCGACGCCGACCCGCGGTCCTTCGACGGCATCGGCGCCTCGCTGCTCGGGATCTTCCCGCTGGTGACGATGTTCCTGGTCACCTCGATCGCCACCCTGCGCGAACGCACCTCCGGCACCCTGGAGCGCCTGCTCTCCATGCCGCTGGGCAAGGGCGATCTCATCGTCGGCTACGCGCTCGCCTTCGGACTGCTGGCCGTGGTGCAGGCGTCCCTCGCCACGGCCCTCGCCGTCTGGGCCCTCGACCTCGACATCGCGGGCTCGCCCTGGCTCCTGCTCCTCGTCGCCCTGCTGGACGCCCTGCTCGGCACCGCACTGGGGCTGTTCGTCAGCGCCTTCGCGGCCAGTGAGTTCCAGGCGGTGCAGTTCATGCCCGCGGTGATCTTCCCGCAGCTCCTGCTGTGCGGACTCTTCGCACCCCGGGACACCATGCAGCCGGCGCTGGAGGCGGTCTCCGACGTGCTGCCCATGTCCTACGCCGTGGACGGGATGAACGAGGTGCTCCGCCACTCCTCGGTGACCGGTGACTTCGTCCGCGATGCGGCGGTCGTGGCCGGCAGCGCTCTGCTGGTGCTCGCCCTGGGCGCGGCCACGCTCCGCCGGCGCACGGTCTGATCCTCCCGTCGCCCCGATCCGTCTGCCCCACCCGATCCGTCTGCTCCGCCCCATGCGGACGGCCCCGGCTCAGCAGCCCCACCGGCCGTGCCCGCCCACAGCCCACCCCGCCCTTCCCACAAGCTGGTACGACCCGGCACCGGCCCACGACCGGTGCCAGGATGGAGCCCGCACCACCCGCGCGTCCGCACCGTGCCCGAGGGCGCGCGGCAACCCGTATCCCCGATGAGGTGAACGCCCCCATGACGCAGAAGGTCGCCGTCCTCGGCACCGGAAAGATCGGCGAGGCCCTGCTCAGCGGAATGATCCGCGGCGGCTGGTCCCCCTCCGACCTGCTGGTGACCGCACGCCGTCCGGAACGCGCCGAAGAGCTCCGCAGCCGCTACGGCGTGGAGTCCGTCTCGAACCCCGAGGCGGCGAAGCAGGCCGACACCCTCATCCTCACCGTGAAGCCCCAGGACATGGGGGTGCTGCTCGCCGAGCTCGTGCCGCACGTCCCGTCCGACCGGCTGGTCATCAGCGGCGCCGCGGGCATCCCCACCGGCTTCTTCGAGGAGCGGCTCGCCCCCGGCACACCCGTGGTCCGCGTCATGACCAACACCCCCGCCCTGGTCGACGAGGCCATGTCCGTCATCTCGGCGGGCAGCCACGCCACCGCCGAACACCTCGCCCACGCCGAGGAGATCTTCGGCGGCGTCGGCAAGACCCTGCGCGTCCCCGAGGCCCAGCAGGACGCGGCCACCGCCCTCTCCGGATCGGGGCCCGCGTACTTCTACTTCCTGGTCGAGGCCATGACGGACGCGGGCATCCTGCTCGGCCTGCCCCGAGACAAGGCCCACGACCTGATCGTCCAGGCGGCGATCGGCGCCGCCGTGATGCTCCGGGACAGCGGGGAGCACCCGGTCAAGCTGCGCGAGGCGGTGACCTCGCCGGCGGGCACCACCATCAACGCCATCCGCGAGCTCGAACGGCACGGCGTCCGCGCCGCGCTGCTCTCCGCCCTGGAGGCGGCCCGCGACCGGAGCCGCGAACTCGCCTCCGGCAACGGCTGAACCAGCCGCCGGCCCCCACCACTGCCCCGTACCCGACCGGCCGGGTACGGGGCAGTGGCCATGGAGCGGACGGGCACGGGCGGCAGCGGCAGGGCAACAACGGTGCCCCCGGCCGGACACACAGCCCCCGACCGGAGGCACCGGGCCGGCGACTGCCCGTGGCGGCCCCGGAACGCGTGCCCGTACGGCAGGGCGCCCGCCTCCCCCGGTCACCGAGCCCGGGTGCCCGCGGGAAGGGGGATCCTCAGGCCGCGGGCAGCAGCCCCATCGCCCGGTAGGCCGCGTCCACGATCGTGCGGGACCGGCCCCGCGCCCGCTCGGCTCCGTCCTTCAGCACCCCGTCCACGTACCCGGGGTCGGCGCTGAGCTCCGCGTGCCGTTCCTGCATGGGACGCAGCACCTCCACCACAGCCTCCGCGACGGCCTCCTTCAACGTGCCGTACGAGGCGAACTCCCCGGCCAGCTCCTCCGGCCGGCCGCCCGTGCAGGCGGCCAGCACCTCCAGCAGATTGGCCAGGCCGGGGCGGGTCTCCCGGTCGTACACGACCTCGCTGCCGGAGTCCGTCACCGCGCGCATCACCTTCCGGCGCACCGTGTCGGGCTCGTCGAGCAGATACACGATGCCCGCCGCCTCGGCGTGCGACTTGCCCATCTTGGTGGTGGGGTCGCGCAGATCCATGACCCGGGCGGCGACCGCCGGGCGGGTGGCCCGGGGCACGGTGAACACCCGCCCGTACCGGTCGTTGAACCGCCGGGCCAGCACCCGCGTCAGCTCGACGTGCTGCACCTGGTCGTCCCCCACCGGGACCTCCTCGGCCCCATGGGCCAGGATGTCCGCCGCCATCAGCGCGGGGTAGGTCAGCAGCGACAGCCTGACCCCGCTCTCCCCGGCCCGCTCGCGGGCGGCCTTCTCCTTGTACTGGATCATCCGTCGCAGCTCCCCCTCGGTGGCGGTGCACTCCAGGAGATAGGCGAGCCGGGTGTGTTCGTCGACATGGCTCTGGACGAACAGGGTGCACAGCTCGGGATCCAGCCCCGAGGCGAGGAAGAGCGTCGCGGCCTGCCGGCTCAGCCGCCGGACCCGGGCCGGGTCGTGGTGCACGGTCAGCGCGTGCAGGTCGACCACACAGAAGAGGGCGTCGGTCCGGTGCTGGTCCACCTCGACCCAACGCCGGATGGCCCCCAGATAGTTGCCCAGTGTCAGATGCCCGGTGGGCTTGACCCCGCTGAAGACCCGTGTGCGTGTCATCTCTGTCGTCTCCCGTTGTCCTGGGACCGCCGCCCGCCGGGGCCGGTGCGTGACGCAGAGTGCGGAAAACGCGAACGGCCGCCGGGAGCGGCGGCCGTGTGTCGGTGCATGCGCAGGTCGGCCGCCGTCAGGCGGCCCACCACTGTTGGGTGTGCGCACGCGTCATGCGCCCGACTGTACGGCGGTCAACGGGGCTCTGCCACAGGTTTGTGAGGCCCAGGGGTGTCGTGTAGTGTTCCTCGGGTTGCCACGGAGCCGTAACGGTTTCGGAGTAGCCACTCGAGCCGCACCGGCGGCAAACCACTCAGCACGATCTCCCAGCGGGGACGATTTCGGCATGCCGGAATCAGATCCGAATGGCTCGATTATGAGCCGCCCGGGAAATCCGCTAAAGTAGTGGACACGCCGGAAGGCGCGAAAAACCCCGCTCCAACAGGGGGCCGGAATCGAATTCGGACCGGAAACGGAACGAAAAAGAGTCTGGTAAGGTTGGAGACAACGAAGGGAAGCGCCCGGAGGGCCCGAAAGGGAACAAAGGAAGCGTCCGTTCCTTGAGAACTCAACAGCGTGCCAAAAGTCAACGCCAGATATGTTGATAACCCCGTCTCCGGGCCATCACGGTCCGAGG